>NZ_JBQTCJ010000009.1:0-92888 GCF_052380005.1 Salinarimonas sp. NSM | reverse complement strand
CGATCGTCCCGATGTTGCAGTGCGGCTTGGTACGCTCGAATTTCGCCTTGGCCATCGCTCTCTTCCTGACGTGCGCTCGATGTGCCCTGCGCACGCGCGCGCTCGCGCGGCTTCGGGCGACGTGGCCGCCCGCTTAGCCGCGTTCGATCCACGATTCAAGGGGGTTGTTCACGTGGCGTGCCCGCGTGCGCGGGCACCCGCGGTCGGCCGTGGCGGCGCGGTCTCAGCCGTCCGTCCCTTCCGGCATCGCCTCCTCGAGGACCTCGAACCCGTCGCTCGCGGTCACCTCCGACAGCGGCCGGGAGAGGGTCGCCCGAGCCGTCTCGCCCCGATCCGCGAGCTTGATCGCCGGGAAGGGCACCGGCACCCGTGCGCCGTCCGGCGTCTCGACCAGCGCCGCGACGAGGCGCCCGCCCGGGACGACGACGAAGTCACGCACGGTGCCCGCCGTCTCGCCGGAGGGCTCCGCCAGCTCCATGCCGAGCAGGTCGCGCACCAGGAGCGCGTTCTCGCCGGCGTCCTCGAGCGCGGAGGCGGCGTCGGAGATCGCACCCCCGAGGTCCTGCAGCGGCCTCGCGTCCTGGGCGAGCGTGGGCGCGGCGGCGAGCGGCGCGGCGCCGGCGAGGAGCGCGGCGAGGAGCAGGCGGCGGGCGGGCATGGGAGGCTCCATGTCTCTCGGGAAGAGTTCATCTCGGGATCAGGCCTGCCAAAGCGCGCCGCCCCGACGAGTTCCCGCTCGCCGCTCGACGCCGCCCCTCGCCCCTGCCCGGCCTCACCCGGCGGCGTGCGCGCCCTCCCCGGCCCGCAGCCCGGCGACGAAGGCCGCGCCGTCCGCGCGCCCGAGCGCATACGTCTCCTCGATCGCCTCGGGGCGCGTCACGTCGAACTGGCCCACCGCGATGCGCCGCGACGGCTGAACATAGGTGCGCCCCGGCACCTGCGGGAGCCGCGCGTAGCGTCGCGTGACGAGCACGAGCGTGCGCCCGCCGCGCGCCTCCACCGCGGTGAGCGGCTCCACCGGCACGTTGTCGACGAGCCCGCCGTCGAGCGCCGGCGCGCCGGCGACGAGGCCGACCGGCATGATCGGCGGGACGCTCGCGCTCGCGAGCAGCGCGGCCACGAGCGCCTGCGGGCTTTCGAGATCGCGCACGCGCACGAACTCGGAGCGGAAGCCGAGCCAGCGCCCGCCGCGCGGGTGGACCGGCTTGGCGACCGCCTTCTCGAGCTGGTAGACGAGCATGCCGAGCGGCACCGCCAGCGACAGCGGCAGCCGGCGCGGCGGGCGCGCGACGGCGATCAGCACGTCGGGCGCCTCCTCGGCCGTCAGCCGCGCGAAGGCGTTCGTGTCGAGGATCTCGGTCAGGAGCTCGGTGTACATGGCGCGCACCGGGAACGCCGGCTCGCCACGGCGGAGCGCCGAAAAGTCGAGGTTCGGCGCGCCCCGCGAGCAGCCCTCGACGACCATCGTACGCACGCTCTCGCCGAAACCGAGCATCGAGTAGCAGGCGGCCCAGGCGCCCGCGCTCACGCCCACCGCGAGCGCGGGTGCGCCGAGCGCCGGGCCGGCGACGTCCCAGAACCCGCCCTGCCAGTAGCAGCGGTTGCCCCCGCCCGCGAAGGCGATCGCGTCGAACGTGCCCGGCATCGCTCCCGTTCCCTCGCCCCCGCCTTCAGAGCGTCTCGCGGGCGACGTCGCGCCAGGCGCGCAGGATGCGGTCGAGCTCCGCCACGTCCTCGTCGGGCAGGCACCCCAGCGTACGCGCGACGAAGGCACGCTGCGCGGCGATGCCTTCGGTCGCCCGCGCACGCCCGGCGGGCGTCAGGTGGAGCGCGTGCGAGCGCCGGTCCCCGGGGATCGGCCGCCGCTCAACGAGCTCGGCTTCGACCAGCCGGTCGACGAGGCCCGAGACATTCCCCTTCGTGACGTAGAGGCGCTGCGCCAGCTCGCCCTGGGTGATTCCCTCCCGCTCGGAGAGTGTCGAGATCAGGTCGAACTGCGGGATCGACAGCCCGATCCCGCGCAGCTCCGCGGCGATGCCGTTCGAAAGCCGCTGCTGCAGCCGCACGAACCGCAGCCAGACGCGCAGGGCGTCGGGCGTCTCGCCGGAAGCGGGCGCGGGCTTGTCGATCATCTGCGTCGCGGTCATGCCGCACTCTAGGCGGGAGGATGGTTCACGTCAAAACCGATGCACCGGTCGAGCGGGCCGGTCGCAGGCCTTGCAAACCGCGCCCGGTTGGCGTATGCCCGCCGCCTCGCGTTCGCTCCGGCCGGGGGCTGAACGGACGGTCGCTCGCGTCCACTCGGCGTCGGCGGCAGGGGTGCAGGTGCCCCGTCGTCCCGTGTCTCCGCCTTCGAACAATCGCTTTGGGCCTTAGGCAGGCTCGGAGGGCTTGGCGCCGATCGGACGCGCGAGAACGAGAGAAAGGCCACAGATGGCATTGTACGAGCACGTCTTCCTGGCACGTCCCGACGTGACGAGCCAGCAGGTCGAATCGATGGTCGAGACCTTCAAGGGGATCATCGAGGGCAACGGCGGCAAGGTCGAGAAGGTGGAGCCCTGGGGGCTCAAGACCCTCGCCTACCGCATCAAGAAGAGCCGCAAGGCCCACTTCACCCTCCTCAACATCGACGCGCCGCACCCTGCGGTGGCGGAGATGGAGCGTCAGATGCGCCTCTCCGAGGACGTCCTGCGCTTCATGACCATCAAGGTCGAGGCCCTCGATCCCGAGCCCTCCGCCATGATGCAGAAGCGCGACCGTGACGATCGCGGGGAGCGTGGGGACCGCGGCCCGCGCGGCGACCGGGATCGTGGCGAGCGCGGTGATCGCGATCGCGGCGAGCGGTTCGGCGGCGAGCGCCGCCGGCGCGACGAGGAGACGACGACCCAGGGCGAGGAGAGCTGATCATGGCCGGTGGTGCTGCCGGGGGCCGTCGCCCCTTCTTCCGCCGTCGCAAGACGTGCCCGTTCTCGGGCGCCAACGCGCCGAAGATCGACTACAAGGACGTCAAGCTGCTCTCGCGCTACGTGTCGGAGCGCGGCAAGATCGTCCCCTCCCGCATCACGGCGGTGTCGGCCAAGAAGCAGCGCGAGCTCGCCCAGGCGATCAAGCGCGCGCGCATCCTCGGCCTGATCCCCTTCGTGATCAAGTGAGCGCTTCTCGAGGCGCATGACCCCCCTCGCCCGGCGTCCGCGCCGGGCGCGCTGGGGCGGCCGGGCCCGGTGTCGGGCCTTCGAGCCGTCCCTAACCTCGCGACACCGCGACGGGACAGCGACGTGCATCATTTCATCCCCATCGGCATCGGCGCCGGGCTCGTCTCCGCGCTGCTCACCGCGACGGTGATCCAGGGCAGCGCCATCGCGCTGCTCCTGTACCTGCTCGCGCCGATCCCGATCCTCGTCGCCGCGCTCGGCTGGGACCACCGCGCAGGCCTCGTCGGCGCCGTGGTCGGCGGCATCGCGCTCGCGATCGCGCTGGAGCCGGTTTCCGGGCTGGGCTTCGCGCTCGCGAGCGGCCTGCCCGCCTGGTGGCTCGCCTATCTCGCGCTGCTGGGCCGCGCGAATGCCGACGGCACGATGGAATGGTATCCGCTCGGCCGGCTGCTGGCGTGGATCGCCGCCGTCGCCGCGCTGACCTTCGTCGCCGCCGCCGCCGTCCCCGACTTCGACTACGCCACCTACCAGGAGCGCGTGCGCGAGGCGACGGCCACGTTCTTCGCCGCCGACCCGTCCCTTTCGGGCGCCGAGGGCGTCGATCCCGACGCGCTCGCCGGCACGATCGCGGAGCTCGCGCCGGTGTTCGCGGCGCAGGGCTTCACCGTCATCCTGGTGCTCTACCTCTGGCTCGGCGCCAAGATCGTGCAGATCTCCGGGCGCCTCGCCCGGCCGTGGCCCGACATCCCCTCCACCCTGATGCCGCGCGCGTCGGTCTTCGCCTTCCTCGGCGCGGTCCTCGTCGCGAACCTCGTCGGAGGCTTCGTCGGCGTCTTCGCAGCCGCGCTGACGGGGGCCTTCGTCATGGCCTTCGCGCTGCAGGGCCTCGCGGCGATCCACGACATCAGCCGCGGGCGTCCCGGCCGCGGCTTCCTGCTCTTCGGCACCTACCTGCTGATCCTGTTCAGCCAGGGGCTGATCCTCATCGCGATGCTGCTGATCGGCATCGCCGACAGCGCGTTCCGGCTGCGCCGGCGCTGGTTCTCGGGCGGCCCGCCCACGATCGTCAGAAAACCTCCCAAGGAGTGAGACCGATGGAAGTCATCCTTCTCGAGCGCGTTCCCAAGCTCGGCCAGATGGGCCAGACCGTGCGCGTGCGCGACGGCTACGCCCGCAACTACCTGCTCGCGCAGGGCAAGGCGCTGCGCGCCACGGCGGACAACAAGTCCCGCTTCGAGCAGCAGCGCGCCCAGCTCGAGGCCCGCAACCTCGAGCGCCGCAAGGAGGCCGAGGAGGTCAACGCCAAGCTCGACGGCGAGAGCTTCGTGCTCATCCGCTCGGCGGGCGAGTCCGGCGTGCTCTACGGCTCGGTGGCCACCCGCGACCTCGCCGACGTGATCACGGGCGCCGGCTTCACGGTCTCGCGCCAGCAGATCCAGCTCTCGCAGCCGATCAAGACGCTCGGCCTGCACAAGGTCGCGATCCTCCTCCACCCGGAGGTCGAGGCCAAGGTGACCGTCAACGTCGCCCGCTCGCCCGACGAGGCCGAGCGCCAGGCCCGCGGCGAGGACGTCTTCGCCCGCGAGGAGCTCGATCTCGACGAGCTCGGCCTCGAGGTCGGCGCCGCGCTCGAGGAGTACGAGCGCCCGGGCCGTGGGGGCTCCGACGAGGACGCGCCGCAGACGGGCGAGGAAGCCTGATCCCGCGTCCGCGCAGGGTCATGATGATGCGTGCGAGGGCGGCCTGAGGGCCGCCCTTTCCGTTTGCGCATCGCCGGCGCGCGACCGTCAGTCCTCGGAGGCCTTCTCCGGCAGGTTCTTGCGGTCGGTGTGGGCCATCTTCTCGAGCTCCTGCTCGCTCATCGAATTGACCATCGACTTGGAGGCGCCCTGGAGCTCGGACTTCTTCTTCTCTCCCCGCTTTGCGGAGAGCGCCGCACCAGCGGCCATCTGCTGCTTCTTCGACTTGGCGGGCATGCAGAGCCTCCCTCGTGAGGCCGCATCGCTGCGGCGACGATCGGGAACGCGGTGCCCCGCGCGAGGGTTCGCGCGCTGGCGCCCGCTCCACGAGCCGATCGCCGCGACCTGCGCGGGGAACGCCTCAGCGGCGATCCTCGCGCCAGGCGCGACCGTTGCGAATGGCATCCGGGATGTCCCCGCGGGCGAGGCCGATGTCCGAGAGCAGATGATCGGGCATCGCCTCGAGCGTGCGCGCGGCCCGGCGCAGCCGGATCTCCCGGAACATGCGGGCGATCAGGCCGGCGAGCAGGCCCGGCTCCCCGCGCAGCCGGCGGGGCACCAAGGGCACGCTCGTCTGCACGCGATCCGAGCAGGTATGTGACAGGCAGGTTGCGGACATGGCTCGTCTCCTCTGGCTCGCCCGTGCGGCGATGAGGAAAGGCTAGCGAAGGCGCTTGCATCATGGAAACGAATGGTCATGATGCACATGATAACGACCCATTATCCCGGAGCGCGTCATGGCCCGCAACCTCGACACCGCCTTGCTGCGCGCCTTCGTCGCCGTCGCCGAGACCGGCGGCATGACCGCGGCGGCGGGCGTGCTCAACCTCACGCAGGCGGCCGTGAGCCAGCAGATCAAGCGGCTCGAGGAGAGCTTCGGCGGCCTGCTGTTCGAGCGCGAGCGCCGCGGCCTCGCCCTGACCGCGCAGGGCGAGCGCCTGCTGGGCCTCGCCAAGCGCCTCCTCGCCATGAACGACCAGATCTGGGCGGAGATGACCGCCCCCGTCGAGACCGGCGAGATCCGCCTCGGCTTCCCCTACGATCTCGTGCCCGGCTACGCGGCACCCGTGCTCAAGCGCTTCGCGCGCTGCTGCCCACGCGTACGCGTGCGCCTGTTCAGCCACGCCTCGCGGGAGATCAGGGAGGCCGTCGAGCGCGGCGAGATCGATCTCGGCATCGTCGAGGAGGTGGCGACCGAGCCGCACGGCGAGACGCTGATGGTCGACCGCCTCGTCTGGGTCGGCGCCCGCGGCGGGGACGCGTGGCTGCAGCGGCCGGTGCCGATCTCCATCGGCTCGGAGACCTGCTCGATCCGCCCGCCGACGCTCGCCGCGCTGCGCGCCGCGGACGTCGATTGGCGCCCCGTCGTCGAGATCGCCAACGTCGACGCGCTCAACGCCACGGTGCAGAGCGACCTCGGCGTGACGACGATGCTCGCCTCGGCCGTGCCGTCCAACCTCGAGATCCTGCCGCCGGACTGCGGCCTGCCGCCGGTGCCGCCGCTGTCCGTGAGCCTCTACCAGCGCCGCGACCACGGCATGCGCGCCGTCGACGACCTCGCCCGCATCATCCGCGAGACCTTCTGTCGCCGACCGTCGGCGGCGGCCGTGGCGGCGTGAGCGCCGACGTCAATCGGGCGCGAACAGGGGCGCCAGCGCACGGCTCTCGCGCAGGGGCCGCTGTGGAGCCAGGCGCTGCTGCTCGGGGCGACGACGAGCGGGCTGTGCCTCGTCCTCTACTTCGCCGCCGGCCTCTTCGCGGATGCCGGCAGCCGGCGCTGGGTCGGAAGCCCGCGCCGCCGTCGGCTGGTGGCGCGGGGCGCCGGCGCCGTGCTCCTCGTCGCCATCGTCCTCGTCGCGACGACGCGCTTCCCCGCCGCGTGAGGCGCGGACCTCACATGCGCCGCGACGCCCACCACAGCGCGACCTGCCGGCGCCATTGCGGGATCTCGACGACGCTGCGGTAGGGGTCGAAGCCGGGCCGCTCCATCGCCTTCAGGGTCGGCTCGACGAGCGCCAGCGGCAGGAACGCGGGCGCGATCGACCGGGGCGCGCCGACGAGCGCCGCCCTCGCGTCGGCGAGGTGGCGGCGCGCCAGCGCGCGCATGTCTTGCAGCGCCGCCTGGAGCGGCAAGCCGCCCTCCCCCGCCAGCACGCGCTCGCGGGTCAGCCCGTGGCGCGCGAGCGTCTCGACCGGCGGCACGTAGAGCCGGCCGTCGCGGACGTGCCAGGGGAACGAGCGCATCAGCCCCGCGAGCGCATAGGCGACGCCGCCGTGCCCTGCCGCGTCCGCGTGGCCGGGGTCGGCGCCGCCGGCCAGGATCAGGCTCGCGAGGCGAATCAGCACGGAGGACGTCTCGCCCGCGTAGCCCTCGAGGTCGTTCACGGTGGCGATCGGGTCGTCGTAGAGGTCGTGGATGCGCGCCTCGACGAGGCCGACGAGCGGCGCGCGCGGCAGGCGATGGCGTGCGATCGTCTCCTCCAGCTCCGCGAAGACGGGGTTGGCACGCGCCTCCTCCGCCCGCGTCCCCTCGAGCGCGTCGCGCCACCATTGCAGGCGGATCTCGCCCGGCAGGGGCTCGCGGGCGCGCTCGGGCACCCGCGCGACCTCGGCGGCGAAGGCGTAGAGGGCGAAGAGCGCGGGGCGGGCCTCGGCGGGGGCGAAGAGCGTGGCGAGCCAGCGGTCGCGGTCGTCGCGCCGCACGATCCGCTCGCATTCGCGCGCGTGCGCAGCGGCGTCCGCCGGGAGCACGCCGTCGGCCGGAGGCCCGGCCGCGTCCGCGCTCATGGTGACCTCCGCGGGATCCGAAGCGGGCCGGTCCTCAGGGGACGGCGAGCAGCGCCGCGCCGACGCGGCGCCTCTCGCCGAGCAGGATCGTATAGGTGCGCGCCGCCGCACCCGTCTGCATCACCTCGACCCGCAGGCCTCTCTCGCGCAGTCCCCACATGACCTCCTCCGGCAAGAGCACGAGATCCGCCCCGACGCCGACGAGCAGGAGCTCCATCGCGTCCGCCTCCCGAAGAGCTGGGGCGAAGGCGGCGAGCGTCAAATCCGCGGGCGTCGCCGGGTCCCAGGCGTGAACGCCCGACGGCAGCGCCAGGATCGAGCCGCGATGCGACATGTCGGCGAAGCGGAAGCCGCCCGCTCCGTAGGCGTCGATCGCCCAGCGACCGGGGACGAAGCCGTCGTGCAGCGAGGCGCCTCGGCGGTCGTCCGCGGGCATGGCGTCGCGCCCCTTACTCGGCCGGCTGCGCGCGCGCCGCCGCCTCCGCCTCGGCGATCTCGCTCGCCGGGCGCACGCCGAGATAGATCAGGATCGGCGCGGCGATGAACACGGACGAATAGGTGCCGACCACGAGGCCGAAGATCATGGCGTAGGCGAAGCCCTTGATCACCTCGCCGCCCAGGATCGCGAGCGCCATCAGCGCCAGGAAGGTGGTGACGCCGGTCAGGATCGTGCGCGAGAGCGTGGCGTTGATGGCGACGTCGAGCACCTGGTGGACGGTGAGCCGCTTGTACTTGCGCAGCGTCTCTCGGATGCGGTCGTAGACCACCACCGTGTCGTTGAGCGAGTAGCCGAGGATGGTGAGGATCGCGGCGATCGAGGTCATGTTGAACTCGATCTGCGTGATGGCGAAGAAGCCGATCGTCAGCACGAGGTCGTGCAGCGTGGCGATGACGGCACCCACCGCGAAGTGCCACTCGAACCGGAACCAGAGGTAGACCAGCACGCCGAAGATCGCGAACACGACGCCGAGCGTCCCGGACTGGACGAGCTCGCCCGAGACGCGCGGGCCCACCACCTCGACGCGGCGGAAGGTGTAGTCGTCCTCGAAGGCCGCGCGCAGGTCGGCGACGACCTCCTGCTGGACCTCCTCCTCGGTGAGGCCGTCCCGCGCCTCCTGCACCTGGACGCGCAGCGAGACGTCGCGCGGGGTGCCGAACTCCTGCACCTCCACCTGCCCGAAGCCGAGCGCGTTCGCCTCGTCGCGGATCTGGGCGATGTTCGCCGGCCCCTCGCGCGACTGCAGCTCGACGAGCGTGCCGCCGCGGAAGTCGATGCCGAAGTTCATGCCCAGCCCGAAGAAGGCCGCGACGCACAGGATCGAGAGTGCCGCCGAGAACGGGAAGCTCCAGCGCCGATAGCGCATGAAGGAGTACTTCGTCTCGACGGGGATGTAACGGACGAGCCACATGGCCGGTGCTCCTCCTCAAACCGCGAGCGACTTGGGCCGGCGGACCCGGAACCAGGTCGCGACCATCAGGCGGGTGAGGGTGTAGGCGGTGAAGACGGTCGTGATGATGCCGAGCGACAGCGTCACGGCGAAGCCGCGCACCGGGCCGGTGCCGAGGAAGAACAGCACCGCAGCGGCGATCAGCGTCGTGATGTTGGCGTCGAGGATGGTGCCCAGCGCCCGCGAGAAGCCCGTGTCGAGTGACGACACCGCCGAGCGGCCGAGCCGTTCCTCCTCGCGCACGCGCTCGAAGATCAAGACGTTCGAATCGACCGCCATGCCGATGGTCAGCACGATGCCGGCGATGCCCGGAAGCGTCAGTGTCGCGCCCAGCGCCGAGAGCAGGCCGAGGATCAGGATCACGTTCACCGTGAGCGAGATCGTCGCCAGCACGCCGAAGAAGCCGTAGGACGCGACCATGAAGACCACGACGAGGAGCGCGCCCACGATCGCGGCGGTGACGCCCGCGCGGATCGAATCGGCGCCGAGCCCCGGCCCGACGGTGCGCTCCTCGACGATCGTGAGCCGCGCCGGCAGCGCGCCGGCACGCAGCAGCACCGAGAGGTCGTTCGCCTCCTGGACGGAGAACTGACCGGAGATCTGCCCCGAGCCGCCGGTGATGGGCGACTGCACCCGCGGGGCGGAGATCACCCGGTCGTCGAGCACGATGGCGAGCTGGCGGCCGACGTTGCGCGTCGTCGCGTCGCCGAAGCGCTGCGCGCCGGAGACGTTGAAGCGGAAGTTGACGATCGGCTCGTTGGTCTGCTGGTCGAAGGCGGGCTGGGCGTCGATCAGGTCCTCGCCGCCCACGATGATCTGCCGCTCGACCGCGACGGGCTCGCCGCCCAGATCCTCGGAGGGCAGCATCTCGACGTCGCTGTCGCCGGGGTTGGCGAGGAAGCGGAACTCGAGCTGGGCCGTCTCGCCGAGGATGGTCTTGAGCCGCTCGGGATCCTGCAGGCCCGGCACCTGCACGAGGATGCGGTCCTCACCCTGGCGCTGGATGTTGGGCTCCGTCGTCCCGAGCGCGTCGACGCGCTGGCGCAGCACCTCGATCGCCTGGGTGACGGCGCGCGACACCCGCTCGACGACACCGGCTTCCGTGAAGCTCGCGCTGATCAGCCCGCCCGGCCCCTCCGTGACGACGACGGCCGTGCCCGCCTGGCCGATGGCGGCGTTCTCGAGCGGGACCTCGAGCTCCTCCAAGAGCGGCAGCAGCTGGGCGCGCGCCGCGTCGTCCGGCACCCGCACGCTGACGCCCTGCGTCGTCGTCTGGATGCCGCCCTCCAGCGGCGTGCGGGTCTCGCGCAGGGTCTGGCGGACCTGGTCGCGCAGGTTCTGCGCCTCGCGGCGCATCAGCTCCTCGACATCCACCTCGAGCAGGACGTGCGATCCGCCCTGGAGGTCGAGCCCGAGCACGATGCCCTGGGTCGGCACGAGGAAGGAAGGCACGAAGCTCGGCGTCGCCGCCGCGAGCGCGTCCCGCTGGCTCTGCGACAGCAGGTTCGGCATGGCCAGCAGCATGCCGAAGGCGACCGCCGCCAGGATGGCGATCGTGGTCGAGGTCTTGAAGCGCAACATTCCCGAACGAACCTTCCTCTCGCGCCCGAGGCCCGAAGCCGACGCATGGACCCACGGGCGGTCCCGGGCGCCCGGCCTCAGCGGGCCGAATCGACGCTCACTTGTCGATCTTCACCGGCTCGCTCTTCGAGCGGACCTCGGTCACCATCCCGCGCACGATGCGAACCCGCACGCCCTCGGCGATCTCGACCTCGATCTCGGCGTCGTCGACGACCTTGGAGATCTTGCCCACGATGCCGCCGGAGGTGACGATCTGGTCCCCGCGGCGCAGCGCCTTCACCATCTCCTGATGCGCCTTCACCCGCTTCTGCTGCGGGCGAATGATCAGGAACCACATGATGACGAAAATGAGGATGAAGGGGACGAGCTGCAGGAAGACGTTGGGTTCACTCATGGCACGCTGGCTCCATTTCGGAAGCGCGCGGCGCGGCCCGCGCCGGCGGCGCTGATCGGAGGGACGCATCCGCTCGACGAGGTCGGAAAGCGGCGCGGACTATAGCGACCGAGCGCACGAAAGCAATTCGCGAGCGCCGCGCCGCGGTGGACGGGTCGCGACCCGCGCGCGCGGGTCGCAGGCGCCCGGCCGCGGGGACGCCCGCGCCGGGCGGCGCGAGCCGGAAAACACGCTCCGCATGCCGCAGAAGAGCCGCACCGGGCAAGCGCTTTCGCCGGCTTCGCATCACGGCCCCAGGCTATCCGCAGAGAACGCGCGAAGTCTCCTTCAGCGCTTGCTCTGTAATGGATTCGCGGCAGCCTCGGCGCCACAAGGCGCGTCTCCGCGCTCGACTTCGCTGCGGCGCGACAAATTCTGTGTGATCGTCCCTCATAGCACAAAGAAATCGCAGATGTAAGCCTGACAATTCCTGTGAAGCGGCGTAGTGTCCTATCCGTCCAGCGCGTGGTTCGCGCCGCCCCGTCGAGCGGGCGCCGTCCGGCGGCTCCCTCGAGGTCGTCCTACCAGTGTGTCCGTGGCTTCGCCGCGGCCACGTCGCCCGCCTCGATCGGCCCGTTCCGGCCGCCACGCGCACCCGCCGATGCGCGGCAGACGCCGCGTTCCCCAAACGGCCGTCCGGCCGCGTCCGCAGCAGCGGGCGCGGTGGATCTCGGCCGCCCCGAGAACGACCGCTCGAAGAACGACGACGGAAGGAAGACGCCATGAACGCCCGCACGACGGCAGCCCGCATGCTCGGCAACGCGGACATCGTCCCCGACGAGCAGCTCTACGGCGACGACCCGATCGCCAAGCGCGAGACCGGCCACTACAAGGCCGAGTACGTGAAGAGCTTCGTCGAGAAGTGGGACGAGCTGATCGACTGGGAGGCGCGCGCCGAGAGCGAGGGCGACTTCTTCATCGACGTGCTGCGCTCGCGCGGCAAGCACAAGATCCTCGACGTCGCCTGCGGCACCGGCTTCCACTCCGTGCGCCTCGCGCAGGCCGGCTTCGACGTCACCTCCGTCGACGGCTCGGCCGCGATGCTGGCGCAGGCCTTCGAGAACGCCAGGGCCCGCGACATGATCCCCAAGCTCGTCCAGGCGGACTGGCGCTGGCTCAACCGCGACATCCAGGGAAAGTACGACGCCATCATCTGCCTGGGCAACTCCTTCACCCACATCCACGACGAGGGCGACCGGCGTCGGGCATTGGCGGAGTTCTACGCCGCGCTCAAGCACGACGGCATCCTGATCCTCGACCAGCGCAACTACGACGCCATCCTCGATCAGGGGTTCTCGACGAAGCACAAGTTCTACTATTGCGGCGACAAGGTCAGCGCCGAGCCGGAATACGTCGACGACGGGCTGGCGCGCTTCAAGTACACCTTCCCGGACGCGTCCGAGTACACGCTCAACATGTTCCCGCTGCGCAAGGCCTACACGCGCCGCCTGATGGAGGAAGCCGGCTTCCAGCGCATCCGCACCTACGGCGACTTCCAGGAGACGTTCGAGGACACCGAGCCGGACTTCCTCATCCACGTCGCCGAGAAGGCCTTCCTGCGCGCCGACGCGCCACCGACGCCGACGGCGATCTCGTCCGCGGCGGAGAAGTCGGTGAGCCGGATCACCGAGGACTATTACGACAGCCCGGAGGCGGACAATTTCTACTTCAACATCTGGGGCGGCGAGGACATCCACGTCGGCATGTACGAGGAGACGGCCGACATCCGCACCGCCAGCCGGCGCACCGTCGAGGCCATGGCCGAGCGGCTGACGAGCCTGTCCGAGCGCACCCGCGTGCTGGACATCGGCGCCGGCTACGGCGGCTCGGCGCGCTATCTCGCCAAGGCGCACGGCTGCGACGTCGTCTGCCTCAACATCTCGGAGGCGCAGAACGACACCAACCGCTTCCTCAACCGCCGCCAGGGGCTCGCGCGGCTGGTCAGCGTCGTGCACGGCTCCTTCGAGGACATCCCGCGCCCGGACGCCTCCTGCGACGTGGTCTGGTCGCAGGACGCGATCCTGCACTCGGGCGACCGCGAGAGGGTCTTTGAGGAGGTGAAGCGGGTGCTGCGCCCGGGCGGCGAGTTCGTCTTCACCGACCCGATGCAGGCCGACGACGTCCCCGAGGGCGTGCTCCAGCCGGTCTACGACCGCATCCACCTGCGCAGCCTCGGCTCCTTCGGCCACTACCGCGCGCTCGCCGAGCGGCTCGGCTTCGAGACGCTGTCGCTCGACGACCGCACGCCGAACCTGCGCCGGCACTACGAGCGCGTGGGCGAGGAGCTGCGCGCGCGCTACGACGAGATCGTCGCCGTATCCTCGGCCGCCTTCGTCGATCGCATGCTGGTGGGGCTCGACAATTGGGTGAAGGCGGCGGATTCCGGCTGGCTCTCCTGGGGCGTCCTGCACTTCCGCAAGCGCTGATCCGCCGGCCGCGGCGGGGGCGGGAGAATTGAACCCGCTCCCGGGCTCGGCTAAGCACCGGATGCGCAACGCGCCAGGGGAGCGCATCCGGATGACGACCGACACGCCAGACCTACCAGAGCTCGCGAGCCTCACCCGTCGCATCGCGGAGGCGCTCGAGCGGCTCGCGCCGCCGGCGCCCGCGCCGTTCGACCCGACGGCCGCGGACGCCTTCGTCTGGAAGCCCGACCGCACTCGCCTGGCACCCGTGGCGAAGGTCAACCGCGTCCCGATCGCGCTGCTGCACGGCATCGACCGGGTGCGCGACACGCTGCTCGACAACACGCGGCGCTTCGCCGACGGGCTGCCGGCGAACAACGCCCTCCTGTGGGGCGCGCGCGGCATGGGCAAGTCCTCCCTCGTCAAGGCGGTCCACACCGAGGTGAACGAGCGTCGCATGACACGCCGCGAGCCGCTCAAGCTCGTCGAGATCCACCGGGAGGACATCGAGAGCCTGCCCGACCTGATGAACCTCGTGCGCGACGACGCGCACCGCTTCCTCGTCTTCTGCGACGACCTCTCCTTCGACGCCGACGACACGTCCTACAAGGCGCTCAAGGCCGTTCTCGAGGGCGGCGTCGAGGGGCGGCCCGAGAACGTGCTGTTCTACGCCACCTCGAACCGCCGCCACCTGATGCCGCGCGACATGGTCGACAACGAGCGCGCGACCGCCATCAACCCCGGGGAGGCGGTGGAGGAGAAGGTCTCGCTGTCGGACCGGTTCGGGCTCTGGCTCGGCTTCCACAAGTGCTCGCAGGACGAGTACCTCGCCATGGTCTTCGGCTATCGCGACGCGCTCGGGCTCCAGACGGCCGATCCCGAGGCCGTTCGGCGCGAGGCGCTCGAATGGGCGACGACGCGCGGCGCGCGCTCGGGGCGCACGGCCTGGCAGTACATCCAGGACCTCGCCGGGCGCATGGGACACCGGCTCGGATGAGCCTCGCGCGACGGCGCGGGAACGGCTAGGCTTCGCGACGGCAGAACCAGACTCGCCCCCCGCGGGTTGAGGAAAGCCGCGCGCCCGCCGGCGCGCTCCCCCGAGAGGCCGATCGATGACCCGCACCGCCCTCGCCTCCTTCGCACGCCTCCAGCGCCCGTGGCTCGACCTCTGGCTCGCCTCGACGCGGCTCGGGCTCGAATCGCAGGCGGTCATCGGCCTGAGGCTCTTCGGCATGGCGACGGGCGCGCTGCCCGCCGCGCGCGAGGCCGGCCTGATGGTGCCCGAGAAGCTCGGCGCCCTCGCCGACGCGCAGTACCTCGTCGCCCGCGCCGCCCTCACCGGCCGCGGCCCCGCCACCGCCGAGGACGTGGTGCGGCTCTACCGCCGCCGCGTGCGCGCCAACCGCAGGCGGCTGACGCGGGTGGGGTGAGCGCGCCGAGCGAAAGCGGGATCAACCGCCGAAGACGACCGCGTGCATGATGCGCCCCGGCAGCAGCGTGAAGGCACCGGTGACGACGAGAGCGAACCAGAACAGCATCAGCATCGTCGTACGGTGCGCCTGCACCCTGTGCCGCCGCGCCTCCCAGGCGCCGACCGCGACCATGGCGACGGTGAAGGCCGACAGGCCGTGGATCCACGAGAAGCGGCCGATCAGTGGATCGTAGACGAACCCGAAGGACGAGATCGCCACGACCAGCATGAGCGAGATCCAGATCCAGCCGACGAGGCGATGCCCGCCACCGCCCTTCGGCCGGAGCAGCTGGAAGACGCCCAGCAGGAGCGCGGCGATGGCCGCGACGGCGTGGACCTGGACGAGGGGCGGAGCGGCGAAGAGCGGGGCGAGGGACAATGCACAGACCTGATGGGACACCGTCCCGCCAGACCACCACGCCCACCGTCGGCGTGTCCACCCCGAGCGGTCAGCCCCCACCAGCGTGGAGCAAGCCCGCGCCGCGATACGCGCCGGCACCGCGCCGGCGTAGGCCGCACTGGCACAAGCCGCGCTCGCCGCCGGCTTCGCCGACCAGAGCCACATGACCCGGCGGTTCAAGGCGGCCTACGGGATAACGCCGGAGCGGTGGCGGCGAATGATCGCCGCGTGAGCGGCCGCGCAGGCCTACCGCGTCGGCCCGGCGCGTGCGAGAACGTCGTCTCCCCGAACCGGACCCCGCTCCCCATGCCCTCCCCCACGGCCCTCGACGCGGCCCCCGCCTCCCTCCCCCGCGCGATCCGCGACGCGGTGCTCGGCATCGGGCTCCTGTCGGGCATGGACGCCGCCGTGAAGCTCGCGACCGCGAGCCTGCCGGTCGTGCAGGTGACGTTCCTGCGCTTCGCCTTCGGGGCGTTCGCGATCGCGGCGGTCGTGGCGTGGACACGCCCGCGGGTGCCCACCCTGGAGACGCTGCGGATCAATTTCGTGCGCGGGCTCCTCGTCGTGGCGACGGGCCTGAGCTTCTTCACCGCCCTCTCCCGGCTGCCGCTCGCGGAGGCGACGGCGCTGTCGTTCCTCGCGCCGGGCTTCATGGCGCTGTTCGGCGCGCTGATCCTGAAGGAGCGGGTCGGCGCCCGCGCGCTCGCGGCGCTCGCCATCGGCTTCGCCGGCATGCTGGTGATCGTGTTCGGCCAGGAAAGCCTCTCTCGAGGCTTCTCTCGCGGTTTCGCGTCCGGCGTGACGCTCGATCCGCTCGGCGTCGCGGCCGGGCTCGCCGCGGCCGTGTTCTACGCGCTCGCCATGGTGCTGGTGCGTGCGAGGGCGCGCATCGACGGGGTCGTCACGATCGTGGCGCTCCAGCACCTGTTCCCCGCCCTCGTGCTCGCGGGCCCCGCGGTCTACGTCTGGGAACCGCTCACGGGCGACCTCGCCCTCCTGTTCTGCCTCGTCGGCACGCTCGGCGTCGGCGGCCACCTCCTGCTGGCGCGCGCCTTCCGCTCGGCGGAGGCCGCGCGCATCGCGCCGATCGACTACACGGCGCTGGTCTGGGCGGCGGCCCTGGGGCTCGTGCTGTTCGGGGAGGTGCCGGGCTGGGCGACGCTCGCCGGCGCGGGGCTGATCGTGGCCGGGGCGGTGGTGGCGACGCGGCGATAGGCGCGTCGTCCTTGACAGCACGCCCCATCCCGCCTATCTCGCGGGCATGCTTTGGCACTCCCTTCGCGTGAGTGCTAACAGCCACGAGCAACCCTGACGGCGGGCGTGTTCTATCCGACCGCGCCCCGCCTGCATAGAGGACGCCACCCCATGAACTTCCGTCCCCTGCACGACCGCGTCGTCGTCCGCCGTATCGAGGCGGAGGAGAAGACGAAGGGCGGGATCATCATCCCCGACACCGCCAAGGAGAAGCCCCAGGAGGGCGAGATCGTGGCGGTCGGTCCGGGCGCCCGCGACGAGACCGGCAAGGTCCAGCCGCTGGACGTCAAGGCCGGCGACCGCGTGCTGTTCGGCAAGTGGTCCGGCACCGAGGTGCGCATCGACGGTCAGGATCTCCTGATCATGAAGGAGAGCGACATCATGGGCGTCGTCGCCGCGTAAGCGGACGGCACCCGCGTCGACTCCGTCCGAACGATCGACCCTCGCCGCGCGCCGGCCTCCGCGCCGGCCCCGAGGGCCGCACATGCAAGGAAAATGAGCACATGGCAGCCAAGGAAGTGAAATTCTCGGCCGACGCCCGCGAGCGCATGCTGCGCGGCGTCGACATCCTCGCCGACGCGGTGAAGGTGACGCTCGGCCCGAAGGGCCGCAACGTCGTCATCGAGAAGTCGTTCGGCGCGCCCCGCATCACCAAGGACGGCGTCACCGTCGCCAAGGAGATCGAGCTCGCCGACAAGTTCGAGAACATGGGCGCCCAGATGGTGCGCGAGGTGGCCTCGAAGACCAACGACCTCGCCGGCGACGGCACGACGACCGCGACCGTTCTCGCCCAGTCGATCGTCAAGGAGGGCGCCAAGGCGGTGGCCGCGGGCATGAACCCGATGGACCTCAAGCGCGGCGTCGACATGGCGACCGCCGCGGCCGTCGCGGACATCCAGGCCCGCGCCCGGAAGGTCGCCTCGACCGGCGAGGTCGCCCAGGTCGGCACCATCTCCGCCAACGGCGACGCGCTGATCGGCGAGATGATCGCCAACGCGATGCAGAAGGTCGGCAACGAGGGCGTCATCACGGTCGAGGAGGCGAAGACCGCCGAGACCGAGGTCGACATCGTCGAGGGCATGCAGTTCGACCGCGGCTATCTCTCCCCGTACTTCATCACGAATGCGGAGAAGATGATCGCCGAGCTCGACGATCCCTACATCCTCATCCACGAGAAGAAGCTCTCCTCGCTCCAGGCGATGCTGCCGATCCTCGAGTCGGTCGTGCAGTCGGGCAAGCCGCTGCTGATCGTCGCCGAGGACATCGAGGGCGAGGCGCTCGCCACGCTCGTCGTCAACAAGCTGCGCGGCGGCCTCAAGGTCGCGGCCGTCAAGGCCCCGGGCTTCGGCGACCGCCGCAAGGCGATGCTCGAGGACATCGCCATCCTCACGGGCGGCACCGCCGTCTCCGAGGACCTCGGCATCAAGCTCGAGAACGTGACGCTCGACATGCTCGGCCGCGCCAAGCGCGTGCGCATCGAGAAGGAGAACACCACGATCATCGACGGCGCCGGCTCGAAGGACGACATCGAGGCCCGCGTCCAGCAGATCAAGGCGCAGATCGAGGAGACCTCCTCGGACTACGACCGTGAGAAGCTCCAGGAGCGTCTCGCCAAGCTCGCGGGCGGCGTGGCCGTCATCCGCGTCGGCGGCGCCACCGAGGTCGAGGTCAAGGAGAAGAAGGACCGCGTCGACGACGCGCTGAACGCCACCCGCGCGGCGGTCGAGGAAGGCATCGTCCCCGGCGGCGGCACCGCGCTGCTGCGCGCCAAGAAGGCGGTCGAGAAGCTCACCTCCGACAACCCGGACATCCGCGCCGGCATCAAGATCGTGCTGCGCGCGCTCGAGCAGCCGATCCGCCAGATCGCCGAGAACTCCGGCGTCGAGGGCTCGATCGTCGTCGGCCGGATCCAGGACAACGCCTCCGAGACCTACGGCTTCAACGCCCAGACCGAGGAGTACGTCGACATGCTGCAGGCCGGCATCGTCGACCCGGCCAAGGTCGTGCGCACCGCCCTCCAGGACGCCGCCTCCGTGGCGGGCCTGCTGATCACCACCGAGGCGATGATCGCCGAGGCGCCCAAGCGCGAGTCCGCCGGCGGCGGCGGTGGCGGCGGCGGCATGGGTGGCATGGGTGGCATGGGCGACATGGGCTTCTGAGCCCGGCGCCCCTCCCGCACCGCGCGAGGATGATCAGGAGGCCCCCGGGGAGACCCGGGGGCCTCTCTCTGTTCGGGCCGGGGCGCAGCGCACGGCTCGGCGCCCGCTCCTCACTTCACCCGCATCGGCAGGCCCGCCACCATGAACGTCACGGCGTCCGCCGCGGCGGCGAGCCGCTGGTGCAGGCGGCCCGCCTCGTCGCGGAAGCGCCGGGCCAGCGCGTTGTCGGGGACGATGCCGAGCCCGACCTCGTTCGACACGAGCACGACCGGCCCCGGCGCGCCCCGGCAGGCGGCCTCGAGCGCCGTGCCGGCCGCGGCGACGTCGCGCTCGGCGAGGATCAGGTTCGTCACCCACAGGGTCAGGCAGTCGACCAGGATCGGCGCCCCCGCCGGCCCCTCGCGGATCGCCTCCGGCAGGTCGAGCGGCGCGTCGCGCGTGATCCAGCCCTGCGGCCGGCGGGCGCGGTGCTCGGCGATGCGCGCCTCCATCTCCGAATCGAAGGCCTGCGCGGTCGCCACGTAGACCCACGGCGGCGCGCAGGCCTCGACCAGCGCCTCGGCGTGCCGGCTCTTGCCGGAGCGCGCGCCGCCCAGGACGAAGGTCGAGCGGGGCAAGGCGCCCCGTAAGGGCTTCTCCGGGGTCATGCGCGAGGCCGTTGAAGTTCGAGGGCGCGACGGCTAATCATGGTGGCGACGGTGCCCCGGCGACGGGGTGAAAAGGGAATGCGGTGAGACACCGCAGCTGCCCCCGCAACTGTGAGCGGAGAGCCCGTCGCTCTCATAGTCCACTGGGTCCGTCCCGGGAAGGCTGAGCGACAAGGGCCGCGACCCGCGAGCCAGGAGACCTGCCGTCGCAGGCTTTCATGGGCTTTCCGGCCGGGGTGCGCCGGGGAGTTCGCCGGTCGATCGGCATCCGCCGCCGGCCGCGTCTCTCCGTGGAAGCGAGAAGCACGAGCGCCGCCGGCGCCGACGGAGAGCGACATGACCGGACGAAGCACGCCGAAGACCCGTATCCTGCTGATCGCCGCGGGCCTCCTCGCCGCGACGCCGGCGCTCGCCCACCATCCGATGGGCGGCACCACGCCCGCGACGTTCACGGAGGGCCTGCTCTCCGGCTTCGGCCATCCGATCATCGGCATCGATCACCTCGCCGCGCTGCTGGCTGTCGGCCTGATCTCGGCGCGCTTCGGGCGGGCCTTCACGCTCCCCGCCGCCTGGCTGCTGGCGATGGTCGCCGGCGTCGGCATCCATGCCGCCGCCGTCGACCTGCCGCTCGGCGAGGCGCTCGTCTCGCTGTCGCTCGTCGCGCTCGGCCTCGTCGCGGCGCTGCGCCCGACCCTGCCCCTCGCCGCCGCCGCGACCCTGTTCGCGATCGCCGGCCTGATCCACGGCCACGTGCTCGCGGAGACGATCATCGGCGCCGAGACGACGCCGCTCGCGGCCTATCTCGGCGGGCTCGTCGTGGTGCAGGGCGCGATCATGGCCGGCGTGTCGCTCGCCGCGCAGCGCATCTGGGCCGGCATCGCCGCGACTCCGCCGGCGGCCGCGCGCCTGGCCGGGCTCGCCGTGGCCCTCGTCGGCGCGGGCTTCCTCGCGACGAACCTCGGCGCCTTCGCCTGAGCCCGGCGATGAGCGTCCCCCCGGCGGAGATCGTCGTCCACGTCTGCACCACCTGCCGTCCGGCAGGCGGGCCGGACGCGACGGAGGACAGGCCCGGCGCGATCCTCCTGCGCGCGCTGGAGGACGCTCTCACCGCCCGCGCGGCGGCGGGCGCGCCGCTGCCGGTGCGGCTCGAGCCGGTCGCGTGCCTCTCCGTCTGCAAGCGCCCCTGCACCGTCGCGGCGACCGCGCCGGATCGCTGGACCTACGTCTGGGGCGACCTCGACCCGGCGACGCACGTCGACGAGATCCTCGACGGGCTCGCCAGGTACGCCGCGAGCGTCGACGGGATCGTCCCGTGGCGCGAGCGCCCGCAGATCTTCAAGACGGGCGTCGTCGCCCGCATCCCCCCGCTGCCGGGCGACGCCCCGGCGGCCGCCGAATAGGAGCCGCCCCATGGCGAGCCTGTCCAGAGCACTGACGAAGATCCCCTGCACGGTCCTCACCGGCTTCCTCGGCGCCGGCAAGACCACCCTCGTGCGCCACCTCGTCGAGAACGCCGGCGGCCGGCGCATCGCCGTCCTCGTCAACGAGTTCGGCGATCTCGGCTTCGACGGCTCGTTCCTCGAGGGCTGCGGCATCGCGGGCTGCACCGCCGAGGACATCGTCGAGCTGCCCAACGGCTGCATCTGCTGCACGGTCGCCGACGACTTCGTGCCGGCGCTGACGAAGCTCCTCGACCGGGCGAACCCGCCCGAGCACATCCTCATCGAGACCTCGGGCCTCGCGCTGCCCAAGCCGCTGGTGAACGCCTTCAACTGGCCCGCCATCCGCTCGCGCGTGACGGTCGACGGCGTCGTCGCCGTCGTGGACGGTCCCGCCGTAGCGTCCGGGCTGTTCGCGCACGATCCCGCCAAGCTCGCAGCGCAGCGTGCCGGGGACGCGTCTGTCGACCACGACAACCCGCTGGAGGAGGTGTTCGAGGACCAGCTCGCCTGCGCCGACGTCGTCGTGCTCAACAAGGTCGACGCGATGTCGGTGGACGAGCGCCGCCGGGTCGCCGCCGACATCCGCGAGCACCTGCCCCGCGCCGTCGAGATCCTCGAGGTCGCCCACGGTCGGGCGGACCCGGCCGCGCTGATCGGGCTCGGCGCCGCCGCGGAGGGAGACCTCGCCGCCCGGCCATCGCACCACGACGACGCGGGCGAGCACGATCACGACGATTTCGAGAGCGTGGCCATCCCGGTCCCAGCGGTCGAGAGCCCCGAGGTCCTCATGCGGCGCGTGGCGAAGGCCGCCGAGATCGCGGGCGTGCTGCGCATCAAGGGCTTCGTCGAGGTCACCGGCAAGCCGATGCGCCTCGTCGTCCAGGGCGTCGGCACGCGGGTGTCGCAGAGCTACGACCGGCCGTGGAAGCCGGGCGAGCCGCGCGCGGGGTCGCTCGTCGTCATCGGCCTGCACGATTTCGACCGCGACGCGGTCGCGCGCGCGTTCGCCGGCTGAGGGACGCGGGCCGCCCGCCATGCACCTCCTGCCCGCGAGCACGGTCTCCCTCGACGAGGGCGAGAGCGCCGTCGACCTGGCCCAACCGCCCGGCGACGTCCTCGTGCTCTCCTTCGCCGATTCGGACCTCTCCGCGCTCGCGGCGGCGCGGGGTGCGACGCGTGCCGGCACGCCGGGGGAGCCGTCCCTGCGCCTCGCCTCCCTGAGGCGGCTCAAGCATCCGCTCTCGGTCGACCTCTGGGTCGAGAACACGGCCGCGAAGGCGCGCTTCGTGCTGGTACGCTGCCTCGGCGGGCTCGACTACTGGCGCTACGGGGTGGAGCGGCTCGCCGAGACCGCGCGGGCGAACGGGACGGCGCTGGCGGTGATCCCCGGCGACGACCGCCCGGACCCGCGGCTGGCGGATTTCTCCACGGTCCCAGAGGCCTGCTGCGACGCGCTCGAAGCCTACTTCACCGCCGGCGGCGTCGAGAACATGGGCCGGCTGCTGGCCGGGATCGACGCCTGGCTCGCCGGCCGGCGCGGGGCGGTCCTTCCGCCGATCCCGACGCCGCGGGGCTTCGCCTGGTCGCCGGAGCACGGGCCGGAGGCGCCCGAGGCGGCGCTCTCCCGCCTGCCCACGGACCGTCCGCTCGCGCCGATCCTGGTCTACCGCTCGGCCGTTCTCGCCGGCGAGACCGGCCCGGCGCGGGCGCTCTCGGAGGCGCTGGCGACACGGGGGCTCGCTCCGCTCGTGCTCGCGGTGTCGAGCCTGAAGGACCCGGAGGCGGTCGGCGTGCTGCGCCGGGCGCTCGCCGCCCGCAAGCCCGCCGTGATCCTCGCCACCACCGCCTTCTCCGCCCGCGAGGGCGCGGGCTTCGTTCTCGACGGCGCCGATTGCCCGGTGATCCAGGCGATCCCCGTCGGCACGACGCGGGACGCCTGGGCGGCGTCCGAGCGCGGGCTCTCGGCGGCGGATCTCGCCATGCAGATCGCGCTCCCCGAGTTCGACGGCCGCATCGTCGCCGGGCCGATCGCCTTCAAGGCCGAGGCCGCGCCGGACCCGGCGCTGGCCTTCGCCCGGCGCGAGAGCGCGCCCGACCCCGCCGGGATCGACGCCGTGGCGGACCAGGCCGCCGCCTGGGCGCGGCTCTCCGCGACGCCGCGGGTCGAGCGCCGGCTCGCGCTCGTCCTGTCAGACTACCCCGCCCGTGGCGGCCGCACCGGCTTCGCGGTGGGACTCGACACGCCGGCGAGCGCGGCGGCGATCCTCGATCTCCTCGCGGATGCCGGCTACGACGCCGCGCGCGCGGTGGACGCCAAGGCGCTGATCCCGCTTCTTCTCGCGGGGCCGGAGACGCTGCGGGTCCCGCTCCCCGCCTACGAGACCCGGCTCGCCCGCCTGCCCGCCGCCCGCCGGGCGGAGCTCGCCGAAACCTGGGGCGCACCCGCCGACGATCCGGCCTGCGAGGGCGACGCGTTCGTCTTCCGCGTGATCCGCGTAGGCAAGCTGCTGATCGCCCTCCAGCCCGATCGCGGACGCGGCGACCGCAAGGACTCCTACCACGACCCCAACCTTCCCCCGACCCACGCCTATTGCGCCTTCTACGCCGCCCTCGCCGAGCACGAGCGCATCGACGCGCTGATCCATCTCGGCACCCACGGCACGACCGAATGGCTCCCCGGTAAGGCCGTGGCGCTCGCCCCCGACGACTGGCCGCGGCTCCTCACCGGCGCGACGCCCGTCGTCTACCCGTTCGTGGTCGACGACCCCGGCGAGGCGGCTCCCGCGAAGCGCCGGATCGGCGCGGTGACGATCGGCCACTTGACGCCCGACGTCGCCGAGGCGGGGCTCGACGGGGAGACCGCGGCGCTGAAGGAGCGGGTGGAGGAGTTCTCGTCGGCCCAGGTGCTCGACCCGCGCCGCGCCGCCCTCGTCGCCGCCGACATCCTCGAGCGCGCCCGGGCGAGCGGCCTCGCGCAGGCCTGCGGCGTCGACGCCGGCACGCCCATGGACGAGGCGCTGACTCGGCTCGACGCCCACCTGTGCGACCTCGCCGAGACCGCCTTCCGCGACGGGCTCCACGTCTTCGGCGTGTCGGGTGACCGCGCGAGCGCCGTCGGCGAGCGCGCGGGCCTGCTCGCCGCCCTCGACGGCCGCTTCGTCCCGCCCGGCCCGGCGGGCTCGCCCTCGCGCGGGCGTGTCGACGTGATGCCGACGGGGCGCAACCTCACCACCCTCGACCCCCGCGCCATCCCCACCCGCGCCGCCGCGGAACTCGGACGCCGCGCCGCCGCCGAGATCGTGCGACGGCATCAGCAGGAGGAGGGCGACTACCCACGCCGCATCGTCATGGACCTCTGGGCCTCGCCGACGCTGCGGACCGGCGGCGAGGACATCGCCCAGGCGCTCGCGCTGATGGGCGTCGCGCCCGTCTGGGACGAGGCCACGACCCGGGTGACCGGCTTCGAGATCCTGCCGATCGCGAAGCTCGACCATCCCCGCGCGGACGTGACGGTGCGCGTCTCCGGCGCCTTCCGCGACACGTTTCCCGACCAGCTCGCGCTGCTCGACCAGGCGGCCCGCGCGGTCGCGGCGCGCGAGGAGGCGGACGACTGGAACGCGCTCGCCGCCGCCCGCCGCGCCGGCGCGTCGCTCGCGCGCGTCTTCGGCCCGGCGCCCGGCGACAACGGCGCGGGGGTGGCGAGCCTCGCGCTCGACGGCAGCTGGGAGACCCGCGTCGATCTCGGCCGCGCCTACCTCGTCAACACCTCACACGCCTACGGGGCGGGCGGCGCCGGGGCGGCGGAGCCCTCGTTCGACGCCCGCGTCGCGGCGGCCGACGCCTTCGTCCACACGACGGACGTCGCCGAGCGCGACCTCCTCGACGGCGACGCCATACCGGATGCGGTCGGCGGCTTCGCCGCCGCCGCCGAGATGCTGGGCGCCGCGCCGGCGCTCTACAGCCTCGACACGACCCGCGCGGCCCCGAAGGCCCGCACGGTGCCCGAGGACATCGACCGGATCGTACGCGGGCGCCTCACCAACGCGCGCTTCATCGAGGGCTGCCTGCGACACGGCTGGCGCGGGGCCGCCGAGCTGGCGCAGGGGGTCGACGCGCTCTACGCCTTCGCGGCGACCACGGACGCGGTGTCCTCCCACGCCTTCGAGGCGGTGTTCTCGGCACTGGTGGCGGACGAGGCGGTGAACGCCCGGCTGCGGGAGGCGAACGCCCCGGCGGAGGCCGCCATCCGCGAGCGCCTGGCGGACGCGCTGCGGCGGGGCCTGTGGGTGACGCGCTCGAACTCGGTCGCGGCGGCGCTCGCCGGTGGCGCGAACCGGGAGGCCGCGGAATGAGCGCCGTCTCGATGCGACGCGGCTGGTGCCCCGGGGCGCGCCGCCCGATGGAGACCGGCGACGGCCTCCTCGTACGCGTCCACCCACCCGGCGGCGTTCTCTCGGCGGCGCAGGCGCAGGGGCTGGCCGACACGGCGGAAGCCTGCGGCAGCGGCCTCCTCGACGTCACCGCCCGCGGCAATCTTCAGATCCGCGGCGTGAGCGAGACGACGCATGCCGCTGTGCTCGAACGACTTTCGGCGATCGGGCTGCTGGAAGGCGACGGCGCTGGACCCTACCGCCTGACGCTGGTCTCGCCGCTCTCCGGCATCGACCCGGCGGCGGCGTTCGACTCCGCGGCGCTGGCGGCGGAGATCGAGGCGCGGATCGGGGACGTCGCCGCGGATCTGCCGGCGAAGTTCTACGTCGCCGTCGACGACGGCGGGACGCTGCGGCTCGAGCCGGGGGCGGACGTGTGGGTCGCGGCGGCGGCGGGCGGGGTCGCGATCGGGCTCGCGGCGGGGGACGGGTATGTGTGGCATGGGCCCGTTCCGCTCGCCGATGCGGCTGGGGCCGTAGCCGGCATCGTCTCCGCGTTCGCCCATGATCGCGGCGACGCCCGCCGGATGCGCGATCTCGCGAAGCCGGCGCGAGAGACGCTCACCCGGAAGGTCGCTGCGCTCGCCCCGGGCGCGACGCTCTCCCCTCTCCCTCGTGGAGAGGGGTCGGGGGTGTGGGGAGTGCAGGACGATGGAAACGCCGATGCTGCGCCGTATCAGCCACCGCGACCATCCACGCCCGTCGAACCCGGCCCGACGCCCCACACCCCCAGCCCCTCTCCACGAGGGAGAGGGGAGCGCGTCGCGGGCTTCATCGGCGCCTGCGCCCTCCTCCTCGCCCTTCCCTTCGGGCGCGCCACCGCCGCGCAGCTGCGCCTGGCCGCGGGGTGGGCCGAGGCGCACGGCGCAGGCGAGGTCCGCCTCTCCGTCACCCGCGGCATCCTGATCCCGCATCTCGCTTCCGGCGCCGCCGAGCGGATCGCCCGCGCGGCCGAGAACGCCGGCTTCGTCACGAATCCCGCCGACCCCCGCCTCGCGCTCGTCGCCTGCCCCGGCACGCCGGCCTGTGCCCGAGGGAACACGGCCGCGCCGCGCGACGCGCTTGCTCTCGTGAACGACATGAAGCCCCTCGCCGCGGCGGGCGCGCGCATTCACCTCTCCGCCTGCCCGAAGGGCTGCGCGCATCCCCGCGCGGCGGATCTCACCCTGGTAGGCCGGCCGGACGGGCGCTACGACGTGATCCCCGGCGGCGCGGCGGGCGACGCGCCCATGATCGCCCTCCCCCTCCACGCCATAGCCGCCGTCCTGCGGCGCACGAGCGACCCGCGCGGCCTCGCCGCCGCATTCGGAGACCACGAGCCTTGAGCGGTCACGACTACATCCGCGACGGCGGCGCGATCTACGCACGCTCCTTCGCCATCATCCGCGCGGAGGCCGATCTTTCGCGCTTCGAGGGCGCGGCGGAGCGAGTCGTGGTGCGCATGATCCACGCCTGCGGCATGACGGACCTCCCCAAGGACGTGGAGATGTCGCCGGATTTCGCGCAGGCCGGGGTGGCGGCGCTCGCGCGGGGGGCGCCGATCCTGTGCGACGCCAAGATGGTGGCGAACGGCGTCACCCGCGCGCGGCTGCCCGCGGGCAACGACGTGATCTGCACCCTCGACGACCCACGCACGCCGGGTCTCGCCGAGGCCATCGGCAACACCCGCTCGGCCGGCGCCATGGAGCTGTGGCGCGGGCACATGGAGGGCGCCCTCGTCGCCATCGGCAACGCGCCGACCGCGCTGTTCCGGCTGCTGGAATTGCTCGACGCCGGCTGGCCGCGGCCGGCGGCCGTGATCGGCATTCCCGTCGGCTTCGTCGGCGCGGCGGAATCGAAGGAGGCTCTGGCAAGGGACGGGCGCGTGCCCTTCGTCGTCGTCCACGGCCGCCGCGGCGGCTCGGCCATGACGGCGGCGGCGATCAACGCGCTCGCGAGCGCGGTCGAATGAGCGAGCGCATGAGCATGGGCGCGCCGATCGTCGGCATCGGGCTCGGGCCGGGCGACCCGGACCTGATGAGCGTGCGCGCCCGCACGGCCCTCGAGCGCGCGGACCGGCTCGCCCACTTCTGCAAGGCGGGCCGGCGGGGCAACGCCCGCACGATCGCGGACGCCGTGATCGGCGTCGATCCGACGCGCGAGATCGCCATGGTCTACCCCGTCACCACCGAGATCGCGGTGGAGGACCCGGCCTATGCGCAGGCGCTCGCCGGCTTCTACGAGGACTGCATCGCGCGCCTCCTCGCCGAGCGGGAGGCCGGGCGCAGCGTCGGCGTGCTCTGCGAGGGCGACCCCTTCTTCTACGGCTCGTGGATGCATCTCTGGCGGCGGCTGAAGGACCGCGTCCCGGTCGAGACCATCCCCGCGATCACCGCCATGTCGGGCGCGTGGACGGCGGCGGGCGCGCCGATCACCTGGGGCGACGACGTCCTGACCGTACTCCCCGGTACGCTCCCCGCGGCCGAGCTGGCGCGGCGCCTGCGGGAAACCGACGCCGCCGTGGTCATGAAGCTCGGCCGCAACTGGCCGAAGGTCCGCGAGGCGTTGACCGAGGCGGGGCTCGGGGGCCGGGCGGTCTACGTGGAGCGCGCCACGATGGCGGCGGAGCGGGTCGTTCCGGTCGCGGAGGTGCCGGACGACCACGTCGCACCGTATTTCTCGCTCGTGATCGTGCCGGGCGACGGGAGGCGGCCGTGACCGATCCTCTCGTGCATGGGCGCCTCACCATCATCGGCCTGGGCCCGGGCGACCCGGACTGGATCACCCCCGCCGCGCAGCGCGCACTGGACGAGGCGTCGGACGTCGTGGGCTACTTCCCCTATGTCGACCGCCTGCCCGACCGTCCCGGGCTCACGAAGCACGCCTCAGACAACCGCGTCGAGATCGACCGCTCCCGCCACGCGCTCACGCTCGCCGCGGAGGGTCGGCGCGTCGCGGTCGTGTCGGGCGGAGATCCCGGCGTCTTCGCCATGGCGGCGGCGGTGTTCGAGGCGCTGGAGGCGGGCGATCCCGCCTGGCGGGCGCTCGACGTCCGCGTCGAGCCCGGCATCTCCGCCATGCTCGCCGCCGCCGCGCGGCTCGGCGCGCCGCTCGGCGGGGATTTCTGCGCGCTGTCGCTCTCCGACAACCTCAAGCCCTGGGAGGTCGTGGAGAAGCGGCTTCGCCTCGCGCTGGAGGCCGATCTCGCGATCTGCCTCTACAACCCGATCTCGAAGGCCCGCCCCTGGCAACTCGGCCGCGCCTTCGAGATCGTGCGGGAGGTGCGCGCGCCCGAGCACCTGATCCTGCTGGCCCGCGCCGTCGGCCGCCCGGACGAGCGGCTGACGATCCGCACCGTCGCCGAGGCCCGCGCCGAGGAGGCGGACATGGCGACGCTGGTGATCGTCGGCGCCTCGACGACCCGGCTGATCCCCCGCCCCGGCGATGCTCCACCCTGGGTGCTGACGCCGCGCAGCTACGGAGCGGGCACATGAACGCGTTCCAGCCACGCGAGCGCATCCTCCGGGGCGGCGATTGTCTCGACTCCCTCCGGGCGCGGCGGGCGCGCGACGACGACCACCGGCAGGCCGAGCGCGCGCGCGGCATCGAGCTTCGGGCGGGTCGCGGCGGCGCCGGAATTCTTGGTGACGAGCACGTCGATGCGCTCGGCCAGCATCAGCGCCCGCTCCGCCGCCTCGTCGAAGGGCGGGCGATCGCGGATCTCGACGAGGCTCGGCAGCGCGACCGCGCCCACGGGATCGATGGTGCGCACGAGATAGGCGTGCTGCGGCGCGGCCTCGAAGGCCGCGAGCTCGAGCCGCCCCACCGTGAGGAACACGCGCTTCGGCGCCTCGCCGAGCGCCGCGACGGCACCCGCCATGTCCGGTACGATCGTCCAGCGATCGCCGGGGCCGGGCGCCCATTCCGGTCGCACGAGGGCGAGGAGCGGCACGCCGGCGATGCGGCAGGCCTGCGCCGCGTTGCGGGACATCCGCGCCGCGAAGGGATGCGTCGCGTCGACCACGGCGCGGATCCTCTCTCGCCGCAGGTGGGCGACGAGCCCCTCGACGCCGCCGAAGCCGCCGATGCGCGTCGCGATCGGCATGGCGCGGGGCGCGCTGGTGCGGCCGGCGAGGGAGAGGATCGCGGACAGGTCCGGGCGCGCGGCGAGGAGATGCGCGAGCGCGGTCGCTTCCGTGGTGCCGCCGAGGAGGAGGATCGTCATGCCCGACATATCATCTGACGCGCGCTGGCTGTCCATCGTCGGCATCGGCGAGGACGGGCGCGCCGGCCTCTCCCCCGCCGCCGCCGCGGCGCTCGACGCGGCCGGGCTCGTAGTGGGCGGCGCGCGCCATCTCGCGCTCGCGGCGCCGCTCCGCGCCGAGACGCTGACGTGGCCGAGCCCGATCGCGGACGGCTACGCCGCCATCGAGGCCCGCCGCGGCCGGCCGACCTGCGTGCTCGCCACCGGCGACCCGTTCCACTACGGCGTCGGCGCCGAGCTGGCGCGCCGCATCCCGGCCGCGGAAATCGCGGCCTATCCGCAAGCCTCGGCCTTCTCCCTCGCGGCGGCGCGGCTCGGCTGGTCGCTGCCGGAGGTCGCCTGCGTGAGCCTGCACGGCAGGAGCTTCGAGCGGATCGTGCCGCACCTCCAGCCCGGCGCGCGGGTGCTCGCTCTGTCGTGGGACGAGACCACCCCCGTGCGGCTCGCGGCGCTCCTCGTGGAGCGCGCCATGGGCGGCTCGGAGGTCGTCGTTCTGGAGGCGATGGGCGGGCCGCGCGAGCGTGTGCGCCGGGCGCGCGCGGAGGGCTTCGGGCTGGAGGCGATCGACCCGCTCAACACGGTCGCGATCACCGTCACGGCGGGGCCGGACGCGCGGATAGTCCCGCTCGTCCCAGGGCGCGACGACGATTGGTACGAGAGCGACGGCCAGCTGACCAAGGCGGAGATTCGCGCGATCACCCTCTCCGCCCTCGCCCCCCGCGCGGGCGGGCTCCTGTGGGACATCGGCGCCGGCTCGGGCTCGATCGGCATCGAATGGATGCTCTCGCACCCGACGAACCGCGCCGTCGCCATCGAGGCGCGGGCGGACCGGGTGGAGCGGATCGCCGGAAACGCCGCGCGGCTGGGTGCGCCCGACCTGCGCATCGTCGCCGGCCGCGCGCCCGACGCCCTCGCCGGCCTGCCGGCGCCGGATGCGGTCTTCATCGGCGGCGGCGCGACCGTTGCGGGCGTGGTCGAGGCCGCCTGGGCGGCCCTCCCCGCAGGCGGGCGGCTCGTGATCAACGCGGTGACGCTCGAGACCGAGGCGCGGCTCGCCGCGCTGCACGCGCAGCACGGCGGGACCATGCGCCGCCTCGCCGTCTCGCGGCTCGAGCCCGTCGGCGGCATGCACGGCTGGCGGGCGGCGATGCCGGTGACGCAGTGGATCGGGGTGAAGCCGTGATCGTGGCGGGCGTGGGCTTCTCCTCCGCGGCGAGCGCGGCCGAGATCGCGGATCTGGTGCGCGAGGCGCTGGCGCGCGCCGGGACACGCGCCGACCGACTCGCGACGGCGCAGGCGCGGGTGGCGCTCCCCGCCTTCGGGGAGGCGGCGGCGCTGCTCGGGCTCTCCATCGAGTCCGTCCCGCCCGAGGTCCTGCGCAGCGCGTCCGGCGGGGTCGTCTCCTGCTCCACCCGCGCGCAGGCGGCGCACGACGTCGGCTCCGTGGCCGAGGCGGCGGCGCTCGCCGCCGCCGGCGCGGGCGCGACGCTGCTCCTCGCGCGCATTGCCGGCGCGCGGGTCACCTGCGCGCTGGCGCGCTCCCGGGAGGACGAGCCGTGACCGTGCATTTCATCGGCGCCGGCCCCGGCGCGGCGGACCTCATCACCGTGCGCGGGCGCGCCCTCGTCGAGCGCTGCCCCGTCTGCCTTTTCGCCGGCTCGATCGTCCCGCCGGAAATCCTGGCCTGGTGCCCGCCGGGCGCGCGCATCGTCGACACCGCGCCCCTCGACCTCGACGCCATTCTCGCCGAGATCGAGGGGGCCCATGCGGCGGGACGGGACGTGGCGCGGCTGCATTCCGGCGATCTGTCGGTGTGGTCCGCCATGGGTGAGCAGATCGCGGCGCTGGACGCCCGCGGCATCCCCTGGACGGTGACCCCCGGCGTCCCCGCCTTCGCCGCCGCCGCCGCTGCGCTCGGGCGCGAGCTGACGGTGCCGGAGGTGGCACAGTCCGTCGTGCTCACCCGCACGCCCGGCCGCGCGTCGCGGATGCCCGAGACCGAGCGGCTCGCGACCTTCGCGCAGTCGCGGGCGACCCTCGCGATCCACCTCTCGATTCACGTGATCGAGGACGTGGTCGACGACCTCCTCCCCGCCTACGGGCCGGACTGCCCGGCGGCCGTCGTCTGGCGCGCCTCCTGGCCCGACGAGCGCGTGATCCGCGCGCCCCTCGCGGAGCTGGCCGCGGCGGTGCGCGCGGCGAAGCTGGAGCGCACCGCGCTGATCCTCGTCGGTCCGGCGCTGGCGGGCGCGGGCGAGGCCCGCTCGCGGCTGTACGCGGCGGATTACGACCGGCGGTTCAGGCCGGGATGGGAGGGCGGAGCGTGACCTCGATGCCACGCCCGACTCCGCGTCCTCCCCGCAGGGGAGGAGTCCGCGCGAAGCGCGGGCGGTGGGGCCGTTCGACCGTCCCGGCGAGCGGCATCGCCGCCCGCCCCACCCTCGGGCCTGCGGCCTCCGTCCTCCCCTGCGGGAAGGTGGCGCGTGCCCTAGACGACCGGGTGGAACGGCATGCGTCCCACGAGCGCTCCGTCGCGGTCGAAGACCACGACCTCCAGCGCGATCGGCGCGCCGCGCAGGGCCTTGGCGGCGGTCTTCCAGGCGTGCGCCGCGACGACGTCGCCGAGCGGCAGGCCGAGCCCCCGCGCGAGGCGCAGGACCTCGAGGGCGGTATTGGCCTCACGTGCTCGCGTCACAACCTCGGCGGGCGCGCCGGCCTCCGCCAGGCGCTCGGCGAGCCACGCCATGTCCACCGGCCCCGCGCGGGAATGCAGGTCGAGCATGCCCTGGCCGAGCTTCGCGAGCTTGGCGACGCCGCCGGCGATCGTCACCCGCGGCACGGGGTTCTTGCGCAGGTACTTCAGCATGCCGCCGGCGAAGTCGCCCATGTCGATGAGCGCCTGATCGGGAAGCCCGTGCAGTCGCTTCACCGCCTCCTCCGAGGTCGACCCCGTCGCGCCCGCGACGTGGACGAGGCCGCCCGCGCGGGCGACGTCGATGCCGCGGTGGATCGAGTGGATCCAAGCCGCGCAGGAATAGGGCACGACGATGCCCGTCGTGCCGAGCACCGAGAGCCCGCCGAGCACGCCGAGCCGCGGGTTGAGCGTCTTCAGCGCGATCGCCTCCCCGCCGGGAATGGCGATCTCGACGTCGACGTCGGGCGACCCCTCCCCCGTCGGATCCTCGCCCAGCGCGGCGGCGGCCTCGGCGAGGTTGGCGCGGATCATCTGCCGGGGCATCGGGTTGATCGCCGGCTCGCCCGGCGGGATCGGCAGGCCGGCGCGGGTCACGGTGCCCACGCCCTCGCCGGCGCGGAACACGACGCCGCTGCCCGGCGGGCCCGGGCGTACCGTGACGCGCACCTCGACGCCGTGGGTGACGTCGGGATCGTCGCCGGCGTCCTTGATCACCCCCGCGACCGCGCCCCCCTCCCCCGACTCGTGACGCGCGAGCGCGAAGGCGACGCGCACGCCCTGCGGGAGCACGATCTCCACCGGATCGGGAAACGCCCCCGTGCGCAGAGCGACGAAGGCGGCCTTCGCCGCCGCCGTCGCGCAGGTCCCCGTCGTCCAGCCGCGCCGCAGCGGCCCCGGGGGCGGCGCGCCGAGGGCGGCGTCGGGATCGGAAGGGCTCTGCGCAGCCGTCTCGCCGCTGTCGCGGGATGGATCGCTCATGCGCGGTCCTGTACACGAAGCAAGGCGGGACTTCACCGCCGAAATCAGCGCACGCAGCCGGTCCGGAGGCCCGCATGACAGACCTCTCGCGCCTCACCCCCGTCTTCTCGCCCGGTACCGTCTGGCTCGTGGGCGCCGGCCCCGGCGACCCGGGACTGCTCACCGTGCACGCGCTCAACGCCCTCGCCCAGGCCGACGTCGTCGTCCACGACGCGCTGATCGGCGAGGGCGTGCTCGGCCTCGCCCGCGAGGGCGCGGTGCTGGAATACGCCGGCAAGCGCGGCGGCAAGCCCTCGGCGCGCCAGGACGCGATCTGCGATCGGCTGATCGCGCTCGCCCGGTCCGGCAAGCGGGTGCTGCGGCTCAAGGGCGGCGACCCGTTCGTGTTCGGGCGCGGGGGCGAGGAGGCGCTCGCGCTGGCGCAGGCAGGCATCGCGTTTCGGATCGTGCCGGGCGTCTCGTCGGGCCTCGCGGCGCTCGCCCAGCACGGCGTGCCCGCGACGACGCGCGACACGAACCACGCCGTGATCCTCGCGACCGGTCATTGCGCGGAGGACGACGAGAGCGTCGATTGGGCCGCCCTCGCCCGCGCCGGCGTGCCGATCGTGCTCTACATGGCGGTGGCCAACCTCTCGCCCATCGCGCGCGCGCTGATACGCGGCGGGCTCTCGCCGGCGACGCCGAGCCTCGTCGTCCACGGCGCGACGACCGCGCGCGAGACGCTGCTCGAGGCTCCGCTCGCGGAGCTGCCGTCCCTCGCGGAAGCGGGCGCCGTCGCCTCGCCGGCCATCGTCGCCATCGGCGCGATCGCGGCCTTCCGGCAGGCGATCGCGGCGCATCTCGAGGACTTCCGCGCGGCGGTCGGCGGATGACGGCGCGAGCGCCCCGGGGCCTTCTCGTCGCCGCCCCGCGCTCGGGCTCGGGCAAGACGACCGTCACTCTCGGCCTGCAGCGCGCGCTGGCGCGCCGCGGGCTCGCCGTGCGCGGCGTCAAGAACGGGCCGGACTACATCGACCCCGCCTTCCACGCCGCCGCGACGGGCGCGCCGAGCGTCAACCTCGACTCGTTCGCCATGGCCGACGCCACGATGACGACGATCGCCGCGCGGGCGCTCGCGGGCACGCAGATCGTGATCGCCGAGGGCTCGATGGGCCTGTTCGACGGTGTGCGCGGGGAGACGGGCCGCACCGGCGCGAGCGCGGACCTCGCCGCGCTCTTCGGCTGGCCGGTCCTGCTCGTGCTCGACGTCTCGGGCCATGCCCAGTCCGCCGCGGCGGTTGCGCTCGGCTGCGCGCGGCTCGATTCGCGCATCGCGATCGCCGGCGTCGTTCTCAACCAGGTCGCGAGCCCGCGGCACCGCCGGCTCGTCGAGGACGGGCTCGCGCGCATCGGCATGCCGGTGCTCGGCGCGCTCGCCCGCGACAGGGAGCTCGCCCTGCCGGAGCGCCATCTCGGCCTCGTCCAGGCGCACGAGACCGCCGACCTCGCGGCGCGGCTCGACACGCTCGCCGACACGGTGGCGGCGAGCGTCGACCTCGACGCGGTGTTGGCCGCCGCCGCCCCGACCCGCGGACTCGCGGAGGCCGCCGACGCCGCCGCGATCCCCCCGCCCGGGCAGCGCATCGCTCTGGCGCGCGACGACGCCTTCTCCTTCGTCTACCCGCACCATCTCGCGGCCTGGCGGGCGGCGGGCGCCGAGATCGTGCCGTTCTCGCCGCTGGCCGACGAGCCGCCGCCGGCGGATTGCGACGTCTGCTGGCTGCCCGGCGGCTATCCGGAGCTCCACGCCGGCCGCCTTTCCGCGGCGTCGCGCTTCCGCGCCGGGGTGCGGGCCTTCGCGCGGACGAAGCCGGTCCACGGCGAGTGCGGGGGCTACATGACGCTCGGCCGCGCGCTGACCGACGCGGACGGCGTCGCCCACGAGATGCTCGGCCTCCTGCCCGTCGAGACGAGCTTCGCCAGGCGCAGGTTCAACCTCGGCTACCGCCTCGCGACGCTGCTGGAAGACGGCCTCCTCGGCGCCGCCGGCACGCGCCTCGTCGGCCACGAGTTCCACTACGCCTCGATCGTCGCGCGCGAGGAGGCGCGCGAGGTCGCGTTCGCGGACATGGTGGACGCCGAGGGCGGCGATCTCGGCGCCGCGGGGCACCGGGTGGGCACCGTCAGCGGGACGTTCTTCCACGCGATCGCGCGGCGTTGAGCGGCTCGGTCGTGCCCACGGGCTCGGCCCCGGCGTCCTCTGCGCGCGTCACGGTCGCCGGCGGCAGGAACACCACCGCGATGCCGTCCTCGAGCCCGGAGCCGTCCTTCTCCTCGCGGCTCTCGAACAGCACGCGCCCGCCCCGCACCCACACGAGCCCGGCCTCGTCCGTGTCCGGCGCCATCGCGCGCGCGGCCGGCTCCGCGGCGAAGCGCCAGCCCTCCTCCCAGCGCCGCTCGTACTCGGCGAACGGCATGCGCCCGAAGAGCTTGCCACGCCAGTCCCGGTCGAGCTCGTGGGCGAGGTCGAGCGTTCCCGCCGCGGGGAGCTGGAAGACGCGCTCGCGACCGAGGTCCGGGCCGAGCCGGGCGCAGACGAGCGCGTTGTAGACGTCGTCCCTGGTGGCGACGAGGGCGTAGTCGATCGGGCTCTCGGCCAGGCGCTCCTCCGCCTCCTCCGAGAGGATCTGCGTCGTGATGGCGGAGAGCCCCGCGCGCCGTGCGCGCCGGGTGGCGCCGCTGAACGTGTCGAGGAGGACGACGCGCACGCCCGCCTGCTTCAGCGCCCGCGCCAGGTCGACCGCCCAGGGCGAGGCACCGATCATGGCGACCGCCGGCTCGTCGCCGGTGGAGAGGCCCAGCGCCCGGGCGAGCGGCGGCAGCGCGAAGCCGTGGATCACGACCGTGGTGGCGATCACGGCGAAGACCATCGGCTCGATCACCGCGGCCTCGACGTAGCCCACCTCCGCCAGCCGCAGGCCGGCGAGGCCGGCGACCGCGGCGGCGACGATGCCGCGCGGGGCGATGGCGCCGACGAGCACCCGCTCGCGCCAGTCGAGGTCGCTGCCCAGAGTGGCGAGGACCGTGGCGATGGGGCGCACGACGAGCAGCATCGCGAGCGTCAGCAGGAAGATCGGCCAGGACAGCGCGCCGAGGACGTCGGTGTCGAGATCGGCGACGAGCACGATGAACAGCGTCGAGACGATGAGGACGACGAGCCCCTCCTTGAAGCGCTTGAGCTCGGAGAGTCCCGGCACGTCGATGTTGGCGAGCGTGACCCCGAACACGGTCGCCGCCACGAGGCCCGCCTCGCTGATGGCGATGTTCGCGATGGCGTAGACGCTCAGCGCCAGCGCGAGCAGGATCGGCGTCTTGAGGATCTCCGGCGTCAGGTCCGCCACGAAGAGGCGGCGCACCAGGAAGGCCGCGCCGACGCCGAGCGCGACGCCGAGCGCGAGCCCGACGCCGAGCCGCAGCCCGACCTCGAGCAGCGCCTCGTCGTCGCCCCAGCGCAGCAGCAGGATCAATTCCAGCACCGCGGCGGCGAGGATCGCGCCGACGGGATCGTTGACGATCGCCTCCCACTTGAGGAAGGAGGCGGGGCGGCGCTTGAGGCGCGCCTGGCGCAGCAGCGGCAGGATCACGGTGGGGCCGGTGACCACCATGATCGCCCCGAACAGGATCGAGGGCCCCCAGTCCAGCCCGCCGATGAGCCGGGCGGCGAGCGCGCCGAACAGCCAGTTCAGCGGCAGGGCGAAGACGGTGAGGCGCACGACCCCCTGCCCCGCCGCGCGCAGCTCCTTGAAGTTGAGCGCGAGCCCGCCCTCGAACACGATGAGCGCGACGGCGAGGCCGACGAAGGCGTGGAGGTTGTGCCCCATCGCCTCGGACGGATCGATCAGGCCGAGCCCGGGCCCGACCGCCAAGCCGGCGGCGAAGAGGATGACGATCGCCGGCAGCGCGAAGCGGAAGGCGAGCCATTGCGCCGCCACGCCCCCGGCCACCAGAACGACCACGGCGAGCGCGACGTCCTGCTCCATGTCCCCTCGCTGCTCCTCCGGCTGCCTCGGCGAGCGGGATGAACGCCGCGGGCGGCGCACCGGTTCGTCCGCGCACGCTCCCGGCGCGCGACCTCGCGACGCATGGCGGCGGCGGGCGTGCGGCGGTTCTCTCCCGGCGCGTCGCATGAAGAGGAAGACGGAGGGACGGGATGGCGAAGGCGATACACGCGATGATCCGCGTGCTGGACGAGGCGCGCTCGGTGGAGTTCTACGCCCGTGCCTTCGGGCTCGCGGTCGCGGACCGCTTCGTCTTCGACGGCTTCACGCTCGTCTACCTGCGCAACGACGAGGCCGACTTCGAGCTCGAGCTGACCATCAACCACGGGCGCACGGAGCCCTACGCGCTGGGCGACGGCTACGGCCACGTGGCGTTCGCGGTGGACGATCTCGACGCCGAGCACGCCCGCTTCGAGGCGCTCGGCCTCGCGCCGCGCAGGATCGTGGCCTTCGAGCGCGAGGGCGCGCTGATGGCGCGCTTCTTCTTCGTGGCGGACCCCGACGGCTACCAGATCGAGGTCCTCCAGCGGCACGGCCGCTACCGCTGAGCGCAAGCCCGGCGGCCGCCTCAGGCCGCCGCGCGGCGCAGGCCCGCGAGCAGCCCGTCGAGGTGCCGGGCGATGGCGCGCATGCCGGAGACGCCGGCTTTCGCCTCCGCCTGGGGATTGTAGTTCGTGTTCGTGTTCACGTCGTAGGCGAAGCGCCGGCCCTCCGCGTCCTCGATCACCTCGATGCCGGCGACGCCGATGCCGTTCTCCGCCAGCATCCGCTCGAGCGCGGGGATGTCCGGGTTCTCGTAGCCCGGCACGACGGTGAACTTGTCCGCCGGCGCCACCGCCGGGCAGGCCGCGTCCCCGATCGCCGCCGCCTCGCGGGCGGCCTCCACCGTGCAGGCGTCGGCCGGGCAGAGCTCGAAGCCCTCGGACGTGTCGACCCGCACCGCGTAGAGGAAGCGCCCGCCGACGAACTCGAGGCGGGTGACGAAGGGCTCGGGCGCCTTCACGTAGCGCTGCACGAGCGTGATCCCGTCGAGCGGCTCCTCGAAATCCTCCGAGGCGAGGTGCTCCGCGAGCGCCGGCGCCGACAGGAAGAGTCGCACGCCGAGCCCCTTCCCGCCGCGGTTGTGCTTGAGGATCAGGGGGAAGCCGAGCCGCTCGGCGGCCTCCGCGATGCCCTGGCGACCGACGACGGCGAGCGTGTCCGGCGTCGCGACGCCGTGGGCGGCGAGCGCCTCGTACTGCGCGACCTTGGACACCTCCATCCGCAGCGCGCGGCTGTCGTTCACCACCGTGCGTCCGTGGCGCTCGAGCCAGGCGAGCACGGCGGCGGTGTATTCCGGCGCGTAACGATGGCCGCGGGTGTGCGACGAGGCGCTCATGCGGTTGTAGAACACGCCCTCCGGCGGGGCCTCTCGCAGGTCGAGCACGCCGCGATCGAGGAACCACTCCTCGTAGGGCGTGCCCAGCTCCGCGAAGGCCGCGCGCAGGGGCACGACCCAGGCGTCGTTCTCGTGGATGACGTGAACCTTCGGGGTGCGGGCGGCGGGCATGGCGTCTCTCCTGTGGCCGGCAGGAGATAACGCGCACACGGCCGGAATTGAAGAGTAAATCCGATCACGAACGTGTTTTGTATAATTTCACTCACACGATCGGATTTTACCCCTCCCCCAGCGGCCGCATCACGTCCCACAGCGCGCTCTTCGCCTCGAACCCGACGCCCGGCACCTCCGGCATCGCGATGCGGCCGTCGGCGACGGGCGTGCCATCGGCGAAGCCGCCGAAGGGGGCGAACACGTCCGGATAGCTCTCGTTGCCGCCGAGCCCGAGCCCCACCGCGATATTCAGCGCGAACTGATGCCCGCCATGGGGCACGCAGCGCCGGCGCGACCAGCCGTGGGCGGCGAGCACGTCGAGGGTGCGCAGGTATTCCACGAGCCCGTAGGAGAGCGCCGGGTCGAACTGCAGGATGTCGCGATCAGGCCTCAAGCCCCCGTGGCGGATGAGGTTGCGCGCGTCCTGGTGCGAGAACAGGTTCTCGCCCGTCGCCAAGGTCGGCGCGTAGAGCGTGGCGAGCGCGGCGTGCTCGAGGTAGTCGAGCGGATCGAGCGGCTCCTCGTACCAGCGCAGGCCGTAGGGTGCGATCGCGTGGCCGAAGCGGATCGCCTCCTCGAGCGAGAAGCGGCCGTTGACGTCCACGCACAGCCGCGACCCGTCCCCGCCGAGCACGTCGAGCACGGCCTCGATGCGGGCGAGGTCCTCCGCGAGCGGCACGAGACCGACCTTCATCTTCACGGTGGAATAGCCCCGGTCGAGATACGAGCGCATCTCGTCGCGCAGCGCGTCGAGCCCCTTGCCGGGATGGTAGTAGCCGCCCGCGGCGTAGACCCAGGCGGTCTCGTCGGCGCGCCCGCCATTGTAGCGGTCCGCGAGGAGCCGCCAGAGCGGCACGCGATGCGCCTTCGCCAGCGCATCCCAGAGCGCCATGTCGAGCACGCCCACCGCCACCGAGCGCTCCCCGTGCCCGCCGGGCTTCTCGTTCTTCATCATCAGGCCCCAGGCCTTGTGCGGGTCGATGAACCCGTCCGCCCCCTGGTAGGCGTCGGGCGCGGCCTCGCGCAGGCGCGGGATGAAGCGCTCGCGCAGGAGCCCCTGCGGCGCATAGCGACCGTTCGAGTTGAACCCGTAGCCGACGACGCGCCGCCCCTCCACGACGAGATCCGTCTCGATCGCCACAACCGAGGCCGTCATCAGCGAGAAGTCGATGTAGGCGTTGGCGATCTGCGACTTGATCGGCGCGACGACGTCGCGGATGGCGGTGATCTTCATGTCGGGCGGGCTCCGGGCGGGGGATGGGTGTGGTGCCGGAGCCTAGGGGGGCGCGGGCGGCGGGGGAAGGCGAAGGGGTGGGGAGACGGGGTTGGGATGGGGCGTGAAGGTGGGCGCGGGATTGCATTAATTCGCTTGCTACCAACCGGCGCGCATGTCAGTCTGATTTCGACGTCGACAGGAGCAGGAATGATGTTGCCTCTCGTTCACCGCGTGATGCGCTCCTCCGGCGGCGAGACCGGCGGCGAGACCGACGTCGGGCCGCCACGCCCCTCGGCAGCGATCCGCGCGAACGTCGCCGCAGGGCGTGACCTTCATCGGGAACGCAAGGACGCGCTGATCCAGCGCGTCGAAGCCGCTCTTCGCGACGCCAACGATCGTCACCACCTCTTCAAGCTCGACGGCCATGCCCGCTAGCGAGCGCGAGGTCTACGAGCACCTGCTCGCGCGAGCCGATTCCGCGCGGGCCGTGACGATGATCGCCTACGCCGTCTTCGCGGAAGAACGGAAGCACTGGATCGACCTCTTTCGCGCTCGAGCGGGGCGAGCGCCGACGCAGAGCGAGATCGACGACTGGGTCGCCGATCTGCCGGAGGTCCGCTTCAAGAAGCTCCTCGACGAGGCCGCGACGTATTTCGACGATGCGGCACGAAGCTATCTCAAGACGGAGATGGACGGGCTGCGAGACCGGATTCTCCAGTCCCAGATCATCCGGCAGGTCCGCGCCGCGAGCGGCTGGTGGCGGCAGCTCGCCATCGCGCTGATGACGGCGATCCTCGCGCCGCTGATCATCGGCGCCGTCATCGTCTCGGCGCTGGCCTGGGGCACGGCCCTCCCGAGCCTCGTCGATATGTCGGTCGGGCTGCGCGAGTTCGTGCCGGCCGTCGGGGAGTGATGCGACCGGAACGGGGCGATCACGGCCGCCCGCGTGCGAGGCGACGCCGTCTTGCGCCCAGGCAAGACGATCCCTGCACGCCCCCGCCGGGCCTTTCATCGGGCACGGGTGCTTGCTACGTCGAGGAGAACGTCGCCGGAGCACGCATGACCGAGCACACCCCCCTCTCCCTCGACACCCGCCTCGGCTGGCCCGCCGACCTGCGCGTGCTGCTCGACCGCTACCCGCGGGAGGTCTGGCCGGCGCATCCGAATCTCGGCGCCACCGCGCGGTTCTGGATCGCCAAGCACGACATGTTCCGCGAGCTGGGCGGCGCGCTCCAGGGCGCGACGACGGCGCTGCGCGAGGGCGAGGTGGCGGCGGGGCCGTTCCGGGGGTGGTTCGCGCCGCGGCTGCGGCTCTTTCTCGGCGAGCTGGAGGGGCACCACCAGATCGAGGATCACGCCTACTTCCCGCTGTTCCGCGCCGCCGACGCGCGGCTCGTGCGCGGCTTCGACGTGCTGGAGGGCGACCACGAGGCGATCCACCACGCGCTCGAGGTCACCGCCGAGCGCGCCCGCGCCCTCCTTCTCGAGCCCGAGACCGACCAGGACGCCCTGCGCCGTTCGGCGGACGCCTACGCCGACCAGGCGGACCGCCTGCTCGCCGGCCTGCTGCGCCACCTCGACGACGAGGAGGACCTGATCATCCCGATGATTCTCGACCGGACGGAGGGCGGGCTGGGGATGTGAGGGACTGGGGATGTGAGGGACTGGGGAGGCGACGCGAAACGGGCGTCGCCCCTTCCCCGTCAATCCACGTCCTCGACGTCCGCCGTCGTGCCGTACACCCGCTGCGCGAGTGCCGCCTCCATGAACGGATCGAGGTCGCCGTCGAGCACGTCGTCGGGGCTCGTCGACTGGGTGCCGGTGCGCAGGTCCTTCACCAGCTGGTAGGGCTGGAGCACGTAGGAGCGGATCTGGTGGCCCCAGCCGATGTCCGACTTCGACGCGGTCTCGGCGTTGGCCTTCTCCTCGCGCTTCTTCAGCTCGGCCTCGTAGAGGCGCGCGCGCAGCATGTCCCAGGCCTTGGCGCGGTTCTTGTGCTGCGAGCGCTCCTGCTGGCAGGCCACCACGATGCCGGTGGGGAGGTGGGTGATGCGCACGGCCGAGTCGGTCGTGTTGATGTGCTGGCCGCCGGCGCCGGAGGCGCGATACGTGTCGATGCGGCACTCGCTCTCGTTGACCTGGATGTCGATGCGGTCGTCGACGACCGGGTACACCCAGACCGACGCGAAGGACGTGTGCCGCCGCGCCGCCGAATCGTAGGGCGAGATGCGCACGAGCCGGTGCACGCCCGATTCGGTCTTGAGCCAGCCGTAGGCGTTGTGGCCCTTGATCATCACGGTCGCGCCCTTGATGCCGGCCTCCTCGCCCTCGGAGAGCTCCATCACCTCGACCTTGAAGCCGTGCTTGTCGGCCCAGCGCATGTACATGCGCTGGAGCATCTGGGCCCAGTCCTGGCTCTCGGTGCCGCCGGCGCCGGAATGGACCTCGAGGTAGGTGTCGTTGGCGTCCGCCTCGCCCGAGAGCAGGCTCTCGACCTGCCGGCGCTGCGCCTCCGCCTCGATGCCGCGGATGGCGGCCTCGCCCTCCTGGACGGTCGCCTCGTCGTCCTCGGCGTCGCCGAGCTCGATGAGCGTGATCGCGTCGTCGAGCTCCTGCTCGAGGCGGGTGATGGCGGAGATCGAATCCTCGAGCGAGGTGCGCTCGCGCATCAGCTTCTGCGCGGCCTCCGGGTCGTTCCAGAGCTCGGGGTTCTCGGACGCGGCGTTCAGCTCCGCGAGACGGCGTTGTGCGGTATCCCAGTCAAAGATGCCTCCTCAGCAGCCCTATGGACTGCTTGGCGGTCTCGACCAGCTGTTCGATCTCGGCGCGCATGGGCTCGAAGCTCGTCCTGTTGCGGTGTAGAAACGAGGGCGCGGCCCCTTCAGGCCGCGCCCGCAGGTGATACAAGGATCGTGGCGAGGGTGTAAACCCATCGATCGGTTCACGATCCCAACGCCGCCGACGCCGCGAAGGTGATGAGGCCGTTCAGCAAGGCGAGCGCGGAAAGCACGGCCGTGTGCCCGACCCAGGCCGGCGCCGGACCGGAGCGGCGCTCCCACCGCCTGACGACGAGCCATCCCGCGCAGAATACCAGGATGAATGGCAGGAATGCGGAGATTGGATCCGAGCCGAGAATGCGCGCCAGGATCATCGGAAGAACGATCGTCGACGTCGCGCACGACGCGGCGATGAGCCCGACGACCCATGAGCTTCGAGCCCTGGTCGTCGACGAGCCGCTGCTGGGGCGATCGATACTCACGAACGCCGACAGGTAGGCGATACCGAAGAACCCCACCGCCAGCACTCCCACATGGTACAGCAGTTCCACACCCATACCAGCTCTCCTCGCCTCCACGTGTTCGAACGTCACGAGTCACGCCGCCCGTGTCATGTCCTCGGCCTGCGCCTCGAACAGCCGGCGATACGCCCCGTCCGGCACGACGAGCAGCGCGCCGTGCGGCCCCTCCTCGACGATGCGCCCGCGGTCGAACACGAGGATGCGGTCGAGCGTGCGCACGGTCGAGAGCCGGTGGGCGATGACGATCGCGGTGCGTCCCTTCATCAGCCGCTCCATCGCCTCCTGGATGAGCCGCTCGCTCTCCGAATCCAGGCTCGAGGTCGCCTCGTCCAGGATCAGGATCGGCGCGTCCGCCAGGAAGGCGCGGGCGAGCGCCACGCGCTGGCGCTCGCCGCCCGAGAGCTTCACACCCCGCTCACCGACATGGGTCTCGTAGCCCTTCGGCAGGCGGGAGATGAAGTCGTGGGCGTTGGCGAGCCGCGCCGCGGCCTCGATCTCGTCGAGCCGCGCGCCCGGGCGGGCGTAGGCGATGTTCTCCGCCAGCGAGCGGTGGAACAGGATCGGCTCCTGCGGGACGATGGCGATCTGCCCGCGCAGGGAGCCTTGCGTCGCCGCCGCCACGTCCTGCCCGTCGATGGCGACGCGGCCGGACTCGATGTCGTGCAGGCGCTGGATCAGCTTGACGAAGGTCGACTTCCCCGAGCCCGAGCGCCCGACGAGCCCCACCCGCTCGCCCGGCGCGATGCGCACCGAGAGGTCGCGGAAGAGCGGCGTGTCGTGCCCCTTGTAGTGGAAGGTCACGCGCTCGAAGGCGATCTCGCCGCGGGAGATCGCGATCGGCCCCGCGTCCGGCCGATCGACGACGCCGAGCGGCGCCTGCATGATGGCGACGAGCTCCTCCATCTCGTTCACCGACTGGCGCAAGTTGTTGAGGTGCATGCCGACCTCGCGCAGGTACCCGTTCACGACCAGGAAGGCGGTGAGCACGTAGGCGATGTCGCCGGCGGTGGCCTGCCCGCGCCACCACAGCCACAGCGCGATGCCGAGCACCGCCGCGCGCAGCACGACGAGGATCGCGAGCTGCGTGCTCCAGGTGGTCGAGTAGCGCATCCAGGCGCCGCGGGTGCGCGCGCGCCACTTGTCGAGAAGCCGCTCCAGCCGGACGTCCTCGCGGTCCTCGGCGCCGAAGGCCTTGACGACGGCGTTGCAGCCGATCGCATCCGCGAGGAGCCCGCCCATGCGGGTGTCCTGCGCGTTGGCGAGCCGGGCACGCGGCGCGACCCAGCGGCTCGACATGAGCGCCACCGTGCCGACGTAGGCGATCGCGCCCACGAGCACCACCGCGCCCATGACCGGCCAGTGCACGCTCATGAGCAGGATCGTGCCCACCAGCACCACCGCCGACGGGAGCAGTGCGACGAGCACGGTGTCGCTGAACGTGTCGATCGCCCAGATGCCGCGGGTGATCTTGCGCACGGTCGAGCCCGCGAAGTTGCTCGCGTGCCAGTCCGACGAGAAGCGCTGGACGCGCGCGAAGCTCTCGCGGGCGACGTCGCTCATGACGAAGATCGTGAGCCGCTCGAGGCCACGGAAGGCCTTGTGGCGGAAGGCGACCGACACGATGCCGAGCGCCACGGTGGCGATCAGCGCAATCAGCGCCGCGCGGCCCGCTCCGGGCGCCTGGGCGCCCAGCGCGACGGCGTCGATCATCCGCCCGGCGAAATAGGGGACGGCGATCTCGGCGAGCGTCGAGAGGATCATGCCGCCGACGATGACGAGCGTGGCGGGAAGCCGACGACGCCAGTGCGCGCCGACGAAACGGACGATGTCGCGCAGCGGGTCGCCGCGACGTTCGGTACGGAGGGACATCGATGCATCCGGCCGCGGGGCCGGCTCCTGACGGACGAGGCGGGCGCGAGGCGCGCCGCCCGGGATTCGGATTCGTGCTGCGAAGAGAGTGGCCGGACACGCGGTCCGCGGTCCGGCGCGGGCTCAGCGAGGGATGCGGTCCCGGAAGACTCGATCCATCGACGGCAGCGCCGGGAGGATGATGTTGCACATGTCCATGCGCACCTCCCGATCCGTCAGGTTTCAACGGAGGTCGTCCTACACGAGGCCGCGGCGGAGGGCAAGACACCTCTGTCGGCGCGCGACGACGTCCGCGCGCGAAAACGCCCACTTCCCCCGCGCGCGCCGCTTCTCTAGGCTCGCCTCTCCCGTACCGCAGCGCAGCACCGCCATGATCGACGCCGTCACCACCGAATGGGCGAGCCAGCTCGGCCGCTGGATCCACGTCATCGCCGCCGTCGCCTGGATCGGCTCGTCCTTCTACTTCATCGCGCTCGACCTCTCGCTGAGGAAGCGCGACGGGCTGCCGAAGGGCGTGGGAGGCGAGACCTGGCAGGTGCACGGCGGCGGCTTCTACCGCATGCAGAAGTACCTCGTCGCGCCCCCGGAGCTGCCGAGGGAACTGACCTGGTTCAAGTGGGAGAGCTACGCCACCTGGCTGACGGGCTTCTTCCTGCTGGTGTGGATCTACTACGTCCAGGCGGACCTCTACACCGTCGACCCGGAGAAGCTCGCGCTCGCGCCCTGGCAGGCGGCGCTCGTGGGCATCGGCGCGCTGGCGCTCTCCTGGCTCGTCTACGACGGGCTGTGCAAGTCGCCGCTCGGGCGCAACGACGTCGCGCTGGGTGTGGTGCTGTTCGCCTTCATCATCGCGATGAACGTGGCCTTCCTGCAGGTCTTCTCGGATCGCGCCGCCTTCCTGCACACGGGCGCGATGATCGCGACCTGGATGTCCGCCTCCGTCTTCCTCGTCATCATCCCCAACCAGAAAATCGTCGTCGCCGACCTGATGGCCGGGCGCGAGCCCGATCCGGCGCTCGGCAAGCAGGCCAAGCAGCGCTCTCTGCACAACAACTACCTCACCCTGCCGGTGCTGTTCCTGATGCTCGGCACGCACTACCCGCTCGCGTGGACGAGCGCGTACGCCCCAGCGATCGTCGCCATGGTGATCGTCGCGGGCGCACTCGTGCGGCACTTCTTCAACACGATGCACGCCGGCAAGGGCTACGTCTGGTGGACCTGGGGCGGGGCGGCGGCGGCACTCGCGATCGCGGCCTTCCTCTCGGTCGCCGGGCGGCCGAGCTTCGCGACGGTGGACTGGAATGCCGGCGCCGATCGGCCGGAGGCGCAGACGGCCGCCTTCCAGGAGGCCATGCTCGTCGTCCAGGGGCGCTGCGCCATGTGCCACGCCACCGAGCCCGCCTGGCCGGGCCTCGCCTCGGCGCCCAAGGGCATGCGGTTCGAGAGCCCCGAGGACATCCTGCGCCACGCCGGCGCGATCCGCGCGCAGTCGGTCCTCACCGACGCGATGCCGCCCAACAACATCACCGGCATGACGCCGGACGAGCGCCGCCTCGTCGCCGCGTGGCTGGAGGAGGTGGCGGCGCGCTGAGACGCCGGCCCGAGCCTTGCATCGAGTGCATGCCCCTTCCGCAAGGGCACTCCGATAGGGTGCGTTCCGCCGGCGGCTCCGCTAGAGGGTCGGGCGGGTGGATGACGCACGCGGGCGCGACAGGGAGAGACACGGGTGGGCAGCTTCCTCGGCGAGCTTCGCAGCGGCTTCGCCGAGATGGCGCCGTCGCGCTTCCCCTACGCGCGCTTCCTCGCGGCCCTCGTGCTCGGCACGATCGGCGGGTACCTCTTCTTCAGAGCCGGCCTGCCGCTGCCCTGGATGCTCGGGCCGATGACGGTCTGCACGCTCGCGGCCCTCGTACGCGCGCCGATCTCGGCGCCGCCGGTCGTGCGCCCGCCGATGAGCGCGGTCATCGGCGTGCTGCTCGGCGCCGCCTTCACGCCGGACGTGATCGGGCGCCTCGACGAGTGGGTGATCTCGACCATCGGGCTCGCCGCCTTCGTCGCCGTCTCGGGCCTCGTCGTCGTGACCTACTTCCGCGTCGTCGCGCGCTTCGATCCGGTGACCGCCTACTTCTCCGGCATGCCCGGCGGGCTCGTCGAGATGGTGATCGTCGGCGAGGCGAAGGGCGGTGACGGGCGCACGATCGCGCTCATCCACTCCGCGCGCATCCTGCTCGTCGTCATGACGCTGCCCTTCCTCGTCCAATGGGTCGAGGGCGTGGCACTGGGCGCGCGCCCGGCGGCGGGTCCCTCGGTGCTCGACGCGCCGCTGTCGGCGGAAGCCTGGATCCTGGTCTGCGGCCTCGTGGGCACCTTCCTCGGCCACGTTCTGCGGCTCCCCGCCAAGGTGCTGCTCGGCCCGATGCTGGTCAGCGCCGCCGTGCACGTGACGGGGGTGAGCGACTTCCGCCCGCCGGTGGAGATCGTCGCGGGCGCACAGGTCGTGCTCGGCGTGACGATCGGCGCGCGCTTCCTCGGCACCCCGCCGCGCGAGATCCTGCGCATCCTCGTCCTCTCCGTCGGCTCGACCGTGATCCTTCTGGCGCTGACGCTCGCCTTCGCGAGCGTGGTGGGGCGGATCATGGGGCTCGGCACGGTGCCGCTGATCCTCGCCTATTCCCCCGGCGGGCTCGCGGAGATGAGCCTCGTCGCCATCGCCGTGCAGACGGAGGTCGCCTTCGTCGCGGCCCATCACATCATCCGCATCGTCCTCGTCATGGCCGGTGCGGGGCCGGTCTTCGCGCTCATCAACCGGGGCGGTCGCTCGGGGAGGACCTGAGCGCGCGCTCGGCGTCCGCCCGCGCGGCGGCGACGCTCGCGGCGTAGCGCACCACCGGCGGCTTGAGCCCGACGCGGGCGAGGAAGCGGCGCAGCTCCGGGCGCGCGCCGGCGACGATCACGAGCGCGCCACGCCCGCGCACCCGCGAGACGAAGCTCGCGAGCTCGTGCGCCGCGGACGAATCGACGAGCGGAACCGCGGAGAGGTCGAGCACCACGGCCGGCGGCACCCGCCCGATCCGCTCGAGCGCGGCGGCGACCGTCGAGGACGCGGCGAAGAAGAGCGGTCCCGTGAAGCGGTAGACCATCACGTCGCGCCCGCTCGCGGTCTCGCTCTCGTCGGGCGGGACGTCGGGGGCATCACCCGTCTCGCCCTCGACGCCCACCATCGTCGCCATGCGGTGCATGAACACGAAGGCGCCGAGCACGACGCCGACGAGGATGCCCTCGGTGAGATCCCGGAACACCACGACGAGGAAGGTCGCGAGCAGCACCACGGCCTCGGAGCGCGAGCGGCGCAGGATGGCCGCGAACTCGTGCTTCTCGGCCATGTTCCAGGCGACGAGAACGAGCACCCCCGCGAGGGCGGCGAGGGGCACGTAGGAAGCGAGCGGCGCGGCGACCACCATGAAGCCGAGCAGGAAGCCGGCGTGCAGGATGCCGGCCACCGGCCCCACCGCGCCCGAGCGCACGTTCGTCGCCGTCCGCGCGATCGTGCCCGTGACGCACAGGCCGCCGAACAGCGCCGAGCCGATGTTGGCCGCGCCCTGCGCTACGAGCTCCATGTTCGAGCGGTGCCGCCGGCCGCTCATGCCGTCGGCCACCACCGCCGAGAGCAACGATTCGATGCCGCCGAGCAGCGCGATGGCGAAGGCGTCCGGCAGGACCTCGATCACCCGCTCCCAGGACACCGCCGGCAGTGCCGGCGCCGGCAGGCCGCTCGGGATGCCCCCGAAGCGCGTGCCGATCGTCTCGACCGGCAGGTCGAGCGCAGCCGTCGCCGCCGCCGCGAGCGCCACCGCGATCAGCATGCCGGGCGCGGTGGGCCGCAGCCGCTTGACGCCGAGGATGACCGCGATCGTGGCCGCCGAGAGCGCGATCGCGAGAGGGCTCGCGCTCCCCGCCGCCTCCGCGAGGACGGCGAGCTTGTCGAGCACCGGTCCGGGCGCCGGCCCCGCGAGGGTGATGCCCAGCAGGTCCTCGAGCTGGCTCACGAAGATGATCGCCGCGATCCCGGCCGTGAAGCCGACGATCACGGGATGGGGGATGTAGCGGATGTAGGTGCCGAGCCTGAGTGCGCCGAGGGCGACGAGGATCACGCCCGCGATCATCGTCGCCAGCAGGAACCCGTCGTAGCCGTGGCGCGCGATGATGGCCGCGACGAGGACGATGAAGGCGCCCGCCGGTCCGCCGATCTGGTAGCGCGAGCCGCCGAGCGCCGAGACGATCGCGCCGCCCACGATGGCGGCGTACAGCCCGCTCTCGGGGCTCGCGCCGGACGCGATGGCGATCGCCATCGAGAGCGGCAGGGCCACGATCGCGACCGTGAGCCCGGCGAGCGCGTCTCGCCCGAGCGCCGCACGCCCGTAGCCCTCGCGCAGCACGGTCACGAGCTTGGGCGTGAAGTCCCGCGGCCAGGACGCCTCAGCGGCGCCCCGAGGCTCGATCATGCGCATCGGCCGAGCTCCCCCTTCTCGCAGGCATCATGGCACGACAGCTGCGTCTTTCGCAGGTGCGTCGTGCGGCCCGTCCGCTTCGGCATTGCCGCGCAGCCCGCCCCCTCCCTATGATCGCGGAGGAACGAGGAGATCGTGTCGATGACGAAGGCGATTCGGATTCATGCCGTGGGCGGGCCGGAGGTGATGGCGCTCGAGGACGTCGAGATCGGCGCCCCCGGGCCGGGCCAGGTGCGCGTGCGGCACACGGCGATCGGCGTCAACTTCATCGACGTCTACTTCCGCACCGGCGCCTACCCGGCTCCCCTGCCCTTCACGCCCGGCAACGAGGGCGCGGGCGTGGTCGAGGCCGTCGGAGAGGGGGTGAGCGACCTCGCCCCCGGCGACCGCGTCGCCTACGCGGCGGGGCTCGGCGCCTATGCGCAGGCACGGCTGATCGACGCCGACCGGCTCGTGAGGGTGCCGGACGCGATCACGGACGAGCAGGCCGCCGCGATGATGCTCAAGGGCATGACGGCGCAATACCTGCTGCGGCGCACCTATCGCGTGAAGGCGGGGGACACCGTGCTCGTGCACGCCGCCGCCGGCGGCGTCGGGCTCATCCTGGTGCAATGGGCCAAGCACCTCGGCGCCACCGTGATCGGCACGGTCGGCTCGGCCGAGAAGGGCGAGCTCGCCCGCGCCAAGGGCTGCGACCACGTCATCGACTATTCCAAGGAGAGCTTCCCCGAGCGCGTCGCGGAGATCACGAAGGGCGCCAAGTGCCAGGTCGTCTACGACGGCGTCGGCAAGGCGACCTTCCCCGGCTCGCTCGACTGCCTCGCCCCGCTCGGGATGTTCGCGAGCTACGGCTCGGCGTCGGGCAAGATCGAGGCCTTCGACATAGGGCTCCTCGCCCAGAAGGGCTCGCTCTTCGCCACGCGGCCGACGCTGTTCACCTACGTCGCCGCGCGCGACGACCTCGTCGCGACCGCGCAGGACCTGTTCGACGTCGTCGCGAGCGGCGCCGTCGAGATCCCGGTCCACGCCCGCGCGGCGCTCGCCGACGTCGGCGACGTGCATCGCGCGCTCGAAGGGCGCAAGACCACCGGCGCCACCGTCCTCACGCCCTGAGATCGCCACGACCTTGGCCGACGCTCTTCCCGCCTCCCCCGCCGCCGCCGCCGCCGTCGCGCCCGCCGACGACGCGCCCGCGCTGGTCTCCCTGCGCGGCGTCTCGAAGCGCTACGGCGACCTCCTCGCCAACGACGGCGTGGACCTCGCCCTGGCGCCCGGCGAGATCCACGCGCTCCTCGGCGAGAACGGCGCCGGCAAGTCGACCCTGGTGAAGATCCTCTACGGGGTGATCGAGCCGACCGCCGGCGAGATCCTGTGGGAGGGGCGTCCGGTCTCGATCCCATCCCCCGTCGCCGCCCGGGCGCTGGGTATCGGCATGGTGTTCCAGCACTTCTCGCTGTTCGAGGAGATGACGGTGGCCGAGAACGTCGCCGTCGCGCTGCCCGAGCGCGCCTTCGACGCGGTGCGCACGGAGCTCGCGGAGGTCTCCCGCGGCTGGGGCCTCGCGCTCGAGCCGGACCGGGCGGTGTGGACGCTCTCCGCCGGCGAGCGCCAGCGCATCGAGATCGTGCGCTGCCTGATGCAGAAGCCGCGCCTGATCGTCCTCGACGAGCCGACCTCGGTGCTCACGCCCCAGGAGAGCGAGCGGCTGTTCGAGACGCTGACGCGCCTCTCCGACGCGGGGACGGCGATCCTCTACATCTCCCACAAGCTCGAGGAGGTGCGCCGGCTGTGCCGGGCGGCGACGATCCTGCGCGGCGGCAAGGTCGTCGCGACGCTCGATCCGCGGGCGAGCAGCGCGCGCGAGATCGCCGCCCTGATGGTCGGCAGCGAGGTCGGCGAGGTGCGCGCGCATCTCTCCAAGGGCACGGGCGAGGAGGTGCTGCGGGTGGAGTCCCTGTCGCTGCCGCCGGAGGCGCTGCACGGCAAGTCGCTCGTCGACGTCGCGCTCTCTGTGCGCGCCGGGGAGGTCGTCGGCATCGCGGGCGTCGCCGGCAACGGCCAGAGCGAGCTCTTCGCCGCGCTCTCCGGCGAGCGGCTCGCGCCGAACGCGGGGGACGTCGTCGTCGCCGGCACAGGCGCGGGACGGCTCGGAATCGACGCCCGCCGGCGGCTCGGCGCCGCCTTCGTGCCGGAAGAGCGCCTCGGCCACGCCGCCGCGCCAAGCCACGGGCTGTCCGACAACACGGTCCTTTCCCATCACGCGACGAGCGGGCTCGTGAAGGCCGGCTTCGTCGCCTTCTCGGAAGCCGCGCGGATCGCGCGCTCGGTCGTCGGGCATTTCGACGTGCGCACGCCCTCGGACGACCCCGCCGCGCGCAAGCTCTCGGGCGGGAACCTGCAGAAGTTCGTCGTCGGGCGCGAGATCCTGCGCGGCCCGAAGCTCCTCGTCGTCGACCAGCCCACCTGGGGCGTCGACGCCGGCGCCGCGCGGCTGATCCGCCAGGCGCTCGTCGACCTCGCAGCCAAGGGAGCCGCCGTGCTCGTGATCAGCCAGGATCTCGACGAGCTCTTCGAGATCGCCGACCGCATGGCGGTGATCTCCGACGGGCGCCTCTCGCCGCTGCGCTCCGCCTCCGCCTGGACGCGCGAGGCCATCGGGCTCGAGATGATCGGGGCGCACGACGAGGCGGACGCGGCGCTGGCGCGGGAGCCCGCCTGATGCGCATCGAGCTGATCCCCCGCTCCGATCCGTCGCCGGTGGCCCGCGCGCTGGCGCCGCTGGCCGCGCTCGTCGTCGCCTTCCTGATCGCCGGGCTCGTCGTGGCGCTGATGGGCAAGTCGCCGGTCTCGGCCTTCGAGGTCTACATCCTCCAGCCGCTCGGCGACCCCTGGTCGCTGCGCGCCATGCTGGTGAAGGCGACGCCGCTGATCCTGATCGCCATCGGCCTGTCCTACTGCTTCCGCGCGGGCCTCTGGAACATCGGCGCGGAGGGGCAATTCGTGATGGGCGGCATCGCCGGCTCGGCGCTGGCGCTCGCCACCCACGGCAGCGATCCCGGCCCCTGGCTCCTGCCCGCGATGATGCTCGCCGGCATCGTCGGCGGCGCAGCCTGGGGAGCGGTTCCCGCCTTCCTGAAGGTGCGCTTCGGCGTGAGCGAGATCCTCACCTCGCTCTTCCTCGTCTACGTCGCCGAGCTGTTCCTCGACTGGCTCGCCCGCGGCCCCTGGCGCGACCCCGGCGGCTTCAACTTCCCGCAATCGGTCGTGTTCGAGAGCGCGGCGCGCCTGCCCGAGATCCCGGGCCTCGACCGGGTGCACGTCGGCGTCGTCTTCGCGGTGATCGCGGTCGTGATCACCGCCGTCGTGCTCGGCCGCACGCTCTTCGGCTACCGCCTCAAGCTCACCGGCGACGCGCCGCGCGCCGCGCGCTTCGCGGGCTTCGACGCGAGGCGCACGACGCTGATCGTCTTCCTGATCTCGGGAGGGCTCGCCGGGCTCGCCGGGATAGCCGAGGTGTCGGGCCAGATCGGGCGCGTGCTGCCGGACATCTCGCCCGGCTACGGCTTCACGGCGATCACGGTGGCGTTCCTCGGACGGCTGAACCCCTGGGGCATCCTCGCCGCGGGGCTGGTGCTGGCGCTCACCTTCATCGGCGGCGAGAACGCGCAGATCCTGCTGCGCCTGCCCTTCGACCTCACGGTCGCCTTCCAGGGCCTCGTCCTCCTGTGCGTGCTCACGGCGGATGCGCTGGTGAGCTATCGGCCGAGGCTCGTGAGACAGGCGGGGGCGCGCGCATGACGACGTTCGAGGCCATCCTCTTCACCATCGTCGCCGCATCGACGCCGCTCCTGATCGCCGCCATCGGCGAGCTCGTGGCGGAGCGCGCGGGCGTGCTCAACCTCGGCGTCGAGGGCATGATGGCGATGGGCGCGGTGTGCGCCTTCGCCGCCGCCTTCACCTTCGATTCGACGCTCGCCGGCATCGCCATGGGCATGCTGGCGGGCGGGCTGATGGCCGCCCTCTTCGCGCTGGCGGTGCTCGGCTTCGCGGCGAACCAGGTCGGCGCCGGGCTCGCGCTGACGATCTTCGGGCTCGGCCTGTCCGGCCTGATCGGCGCGCCCTTCGTCGGGCAGACGCGCCCGCGCGTCGAGGAATGGCCGATTCCCTTCCTGTCCGAGATCCCGCTCGTCGGCCACGCGCTGTTCTCGCAGGACCCGCTCGTCTACGTCGCCTTCGGCCTCGTCGCCGGCGTCGCCTTCTTCCTGGCGCGCACGCGCACCGGCCTGCGCCTGCGCTCGATCGGCGAGAACCACGTCTCCGCCCACGCGCTCGGCCTGCCGGTCCTGAAGACGCGCGTCTGGGCGGTGATCTTCGGCGGGCTGTGCGCCGGGCTGGCGGGCGCCTACCTGTCGCTCGTCTACACCCGCTTCTGGTCGCCGAACATGACCGCGGGGCGCGGCTGGATCGCGGTGGCCCTCGTCGTCTTCGCCGCGTGGCGGCCGACATGGGCGCTCGTCGGCGCGCTCGTCTTCGGCACGGCGACGGTGCTCCAGCTCCACGCCCAGGCCGCCCAGGTCGCCCTCCCCTCCCAGCTCCTCGCCGCCGCGCCCTACATCGCGACGATCCTCGCGCTGGTGCTGCTGTCGATCCGCCGCGGGAGGGCCGTGGGGGCGCCGGGGTCCCTGGGGACGCCGTTCGTGCCGGATCGGTAGGGGACGGGACGTCTCATGCTCTTGCGCACGCCGCTGATCCAAGCCGCCCTCAACGGCGCCCGCAGCCGCGCCGAGCACCCCGCGATCCCGCTGACGCCGGAGGACCTCGCCGCCGATGCGGCGGCGGTCGTCGCGGCGGGGGTCGGTGCGCTGCACGTGCATCCGCGCGACGCCGCGGGCGCCGAGACGCTGGAGGGCGAGGCCGTCGCCGCGGCGCTCGTCGCGATCCGCGCCGCCTGCCCCGGCATCCCCGTCGGCGTCTCCACCGGCGCCTGGATCGCGCCCGGCGGCGCCGAGCGGATCTCGGCGATGCGGGGCTGGCGGGTGCTGCCGGACTACGTCTCGATCAACCTTTCCGAGGACGACGCGCCCGAAGTCGCGGCACTCGCCCAGGAAATGGGCATCGGCATCGAGGCCGGCCTGTGGTCGCGCGGCGACGTCGCGCGCTTCCTGCACGAACCGTGGGCGCACCGGGTGCTGCGCGTGCTCGTCGAGATCACCGAGCAGGGCACGGACGCGGCGCTCGGCGCCTTCGAGGGCGTGGTCGCCGAGCTCGACGAGGGCGGCTGGTCGGGGCCGATCCTCTCGCACGGGCTCGACACCGGCTTCTGGCCGCTCCTGCCCGTCGCACTGCGCGCCGGGCACGATCTTCGCATCGGGCTCGAGGACGTGCTCGTCCTGCCGGACGGGTCTCCCGCCCCCGGCAACGCCGCGCTCGCCGAGGCGGCGCGCCGCCGTTGCACGGTCGCGGGATGAGTGCCAAAGTCGGTTACCCCCAGAACAAGAGGTCGTCATGAGGACAGGGACTTCGCTGATCGCCGCCGTCGCGGCGCTCGCAATCGGTGCGACGGCTGCCGTCGCGCAGCAGGACACCGCCAGGGTCGGCTTCATCTACGTCGGCCCGGTGGGCGACCACGGCTGGTCCTACCAGCACGACCAGGGCCGCCAGGCCGTCGAGGCCGCCTTCGGCGACCGCGTCGAGACGACCTTCGTCGAGAGCGTGCCGGAGTCCGACGCCGAGCGCGCCATCGAGCAGCTCGCCCGCACCGGCCACGACATCATCTTCACGACCTCCTTCGGCTTCATGGAGCCGACGCTCGCGGTGGCGCAGCGCTATCCGGACGTGAAGTTCGAGCACGCGACGGGCTACAAGCGCGCCGACAACCTCGCCACCTACGCGGCGAAGTTCCACGAGGGCCGCTACATCATCGGCCAGATCGCGGCACGGATGTCCGAGAGCGGCGTCATCGGCTACGTCGGCGCCTTCCCGATCCCGGAAGTCATCGCCGGCATCAACGCGTTCATGCTCGGCGCGCAGTCCATCAACCCGGACATCGAGCTGCGGGTCGTGTGGGTGAATTCCTGGTACGACCCCGCCCGCGAGGCGGACGCCGCCACCGCGCTGCTCGACCAGGGCGTCGACGTGATCACCCAGCACACCGACAGCCCCGCCCCGCTCCAGGCGGCCGCGGACCGCGGCGCGCTCGGCTTCGGCCAGGCCTCGGACATGGAGCGCTTCGCGCCCGAGGCGCAGCTCACCGCCATCGTCGACAACTGGAACGACTACTATGTCGAGCGAGTCCAGGCCGTGCTCGACGGCACCTGGGCGTCGCAGGACGTCTGGGGCGGCATCGATTCCGGCATGGTTGAGATGTCCGAGTACAAGAACATGCCGGACGACGTGAAGGCCATGGCCGAGGCCACCGAAGCCGCCATCGCCTCCGGTGAGCTGCATCCCTTCACCTGCCCCGTCATGGCGCAGGACGGCACGGAGGTGCCGTGCGAGGGCGACGGCGTTCTCTCCGACGGGCAGATCCTCGGCATGAACTTCTACGTCCAGGGCATCGACGCCCAGCTGCCTAACTGACGCGCCGCACGCGACCGGCACCCGCGCGCGCGGCGCCCGGCGCCGCGCGCGCTTCCTCGCAGAACGAAGACGCCGAGGGAGCGCCCGATGGACCTGACGCTCTGCGAGGAGGACGTCCTCCTCGCGATCGACGTGCAGTACGACTTCCTGCCCGGCGGGGCGCTGGCGGTGAGCGACGGCGACGCCGTGATCGCCCCGATCGACGCGCTCGCGCGGCGCTTCGCCAGCCATCGCGGCCATCTCGTGCTGACGCAGGACTGGCACCCGCCCCACCACGCCTCCTTCGCCTCGAGCCATCCCGGCCGGGCACCCTTCGAGACGATCGAGATGCCCTGGGGGCCGCAGGTCCTGTGGCCGGACCATTGCGTCCAGGGCTCCCGCGGCGCGGAAATCTCGCGCGCGCTCGAGTGCGCCAGCGCCGCCGAGCTCGTCATCCGCAAGGGCTTCCACCGGGACGTGGATTCCTACTCCGCGTTCCGCGAGGCCGACCGGCACACCCACACCGGCCTCGCCGGCTACCTGCGCGAGCGCGGCCTGAAGCGCGTCTTCTGCGCGGGGCTCGCCACCGACTTCTGCGTCGCCTGGACCGCGCTCGACGCGCGTGCCGAGGGCTTCGAGACCGTGGTCGTGCTCGACGCCTGCCGCGCCATCGACAAGGACGGATCCCTCGCCGCGGCGCTCTCCGACCTGGAGCGCGCTGGCGTCGTGATCTGCCGGACGGGCGACCTCCTCGCCTGAGGTCCCTCCGCGACGGCGCCCGCCTCAGCCCGGCAGCGCGTACGTTCCCGTGGCGTGGCACACGGGCTCGCCCGCGCCGTCCGAGCGGATCGTCACCTCGCCGACCGCGAGCCGACGGCCGAGCTTGAGCAGCCGGGTGTCGGCGACGAGCGCCGCCTGGGGCGGCTTGCGCAGGAAGTTGAAGGAGAGGCTCGTCGTCACGGCCAGCGCGACCGGGCCGACGTTGGCGAGGACCGCCACGTAGAGCGCGAGGTCGGCGAGGGTCATCATCGACGGGCCCGACAGCGTGCCGCCCGGGCGGACGTGGCGCGGGTGGAAGTCGAGCCGCATCCGCGCCGTGAGCGGCCCCACCGCCTCCACGTGCCAGATGCGGCCGTCGAGATAGATCTCCGGGAACTCGCGCTCGAGGAAGGCCTCGACCTCGGGCGCGCTCATCACCGGCCGGGTCGCGCCCTCGCGCATTGCCGGAGGCTCGCTCATCGGGCACTCTCCCCTCGCACACGACGGGTCTCGCGCCCGCTCGACCCATCCAAGCCCGTGCGCCGGGCGAGATCAAGCGCGGGCGCAGTCCCACCATACGCCGCGGAGGAGAGCATGAACGCCCATACCGGCCGCGACGCGCCCCCGGTCCGCCGCAGCGACGTGGACGGCGTCTGCACGCTCGTCCTCGACCGCCCGCGCTCACGCAACGCCTTGTCGGACGCCACGATCGCCCTCCTGCACGAGAGCCTCGACGCGATCGCGGCCGACCGCTCCGTGCGCTGCGTGGTGCTCGCGGCGGAGGGGCCGGCCTTCTGCGCGGGGCACGACCTCAAGGAGATGACGGCGCGCCGCGGCGATGCCGACCGCGGCCGGGCCTATTTCGAGGACCTGATGCGGCGCTGCTCGGCGATGATGCAGGCGATCGTCGCGCTGCCCCAGCCGGTGATCGCCGCGGTGGAGGGCGTCGCCACAGCCGCCGGCTGCCAGCTGGTCGCCACCTGCGATCTCGCGGTCGCCGGCGAAGGCGCGCGATTCGCCACGCCCGGCGTCCATATCGGGCTGTTCTGCTCGACGCCGATGGTCGCGCTCTCGCGCAACCTCGCGCCCAAGCACGCGATGGAGATGCTGCTTCTCGGCGAGCCGGTCGACGCCCGCGAGGCGCACCGGCTCGGCCTCGTGAACCGCGTCGTCCCCGCCGGCGGGGCGCTGGAGGCGGCGCAGGCCCTCGCCCGCTCGATCGCCGGGCGCTCGACGCTCACCGTGGCCACCGGCAAGCGGGCCTTCTACCGGCAGGCGGAGATGGGCCTCGCCGAGGCCTACGACTACGCGGCGCGGGTGATGGCGACGAACATGATGGCGCGCGACGCGGAAGAAGGTATCAACGCCTTCGTCGAGAAGCGCCCGCCCGCCTGGGAAGACAGATGAGACACGAGACCTCCGCCGGAACCGCATCCACCCCGCTCGCCTATCCCGATGCCCTGATCCGCGAGATCCTCACCACGACGCGGTCGATCGCCCTCGTCGGCGCGTCGAGCAACCCGGCGCGGCCGAGCTTCATCGTGATGAAGTACCTCCTCGGCCGCGGCTTCGCGGTGATCCCGATCAACCCCGGCCAGGCCGGCGGCGAGATCCTCGGCCAGCGCGTCTACGCGAGCCTCGCGGATCTCGACCAGCCGGTCGACATGGTCGAGATCTTCCGCAACTCGGCAGCAGCCGGCTCGATCGTCGACGAGGCTCTGGCGCTCGAGCCGAAGCCGCGCACGATCTGGATGCAGCTCTCCGTGCGCAACGACGAGGCCGCCGCCCGGGCCGAGGCCGCGGGGGTGCGGGTGGTGATGGACCGCTGCCCCAAGATCGAGTTCGGCCGCCTCTCGGGGGAGATCTCCTGGCAGGGCGTCAACTCGCGCGTCCTCTCCGCCAGGAAGCCCACCCGCGCCGCGGGCGGCGTGCAGAAGCTGACGCTCGGCCCCAAGCGCTGAGGAAGAAGCGCCGAGGCGGCCTCGCCCGATGGCTCACCCCGTCGCGTCCGCCGCCCAGGCCTCCTCCGTGACGCCGTAGAGCGCGGCGCGGGCGACGACCCGGCGGGCCCAGGCACGGTGGACGGTCGGCTCGCACATGGCGCCCGCGTGCTGGAACACGGCGCGAGCGTCCTCCTCCAGGATCGCCCGCGCGCTCGCCAGCTGGTCGGCGCCCACGGCGTAGGCGGCGTGGATGATCGCCACCTGCATCGGGTGGATCGCCGTCTTGCCGGAGAGCCCGAAAGCGACGTCGCGCGCCGCCTCGCGGGCGAGCGTCGCCGGGTCGCGCACGATGTCGAAGACGGGCGCGGTCAGCGCGAACCCGGCGGGGATCATCAGCCCCGCGAGCTGCGCGACGAGCGGCCCGAGCGGCCCCTCGTAGAGCGTCTCGCCGGGCATGCGCCGCAGGCCGAGGCAGGCGAGGAGGTCGTTGCCGCCGATGCGCAGCGCCAGCACGCGCCCGCGCGCGGTCGCGACGAGCTCGTCGCGCAGGTCGCGCATGGCGAGCGGGTCGAACACCTCGGGCGTCTCGAGCGTCGGCATCAAGAGGAGGTCGCGCCCGCCGAGCGCCGCGACCCAGGCGGCGACCGCACCGGGGCGCACCTTGGGTGCGACGAGGCCGGTGAGGCGCTCGGCCCCGGGCAGCGCGGCGATCTCGCGCGCCATGGCGAGCGAGCGCGGGCGCACGAACAGCAGCGGCGCGTCGGGCGTCGGGGCGTCGGAGCGCGTCAGCGCGGCCAGGAGCCCGCGCAGGTTCGCCAGCGCGTCCCCGATGTCGGTCTCGGCGACGGCGTCCTCGAGGCACAGCACGATCGAGCGCAGCCCCGACAGCTTGGCGCCGGTCGCGACTGCCCAGATGTCGGGCCGGGTCGCGGGGACGTAGAGCGTCGCGCCGAGCGCGAGCGGGTCGATGCCGCCGGCGCGGGAGAGGTCGCAAGGCGCGGTCTTCGTCACGACACCCTCCGGATCAAGGTCAGCGCGCGGTAGGGGGCGATGGCCTCGCCCGCCTCCTCGAGCGGAACGTCGCGCTCGCGCGCGAGGTGAACGAGCGCCGCGCAGTCGGGGTCCGCCGCTGACGCCACGAAAACCCGCTCGGGCACACGGCGCAAGACCGCGCGCGTCGCCTCGGCGATGCCAGGCTTGATGCGGTTGAGGTTGTCCACGTCGAACCGCGCGGCGACGGACGCCACCACCGCACGCGAGGCCTCCCGCCGCCGCGCCCGGTCCGGGTCCTCCGGGCGGATCGGCAGCACGCCGGGATCGCGCAGCGCCGGCGCGACGCACGCCCAGAGCGCCTCGACGTGATCGCGGGTGACGTCGTGCGCGGCGAGGTGGTCCCAGACGCGGCAGCCGTGGAAATCGTCGGCGCCGATGGCCTCGTTGAGGATCGTGCGCGAGACGAGGCCCGAGACCGTGGCGCCGAGGATGCCGGACGGGATCAGCCAATCCTCGCCCGAGGCGGAGAGCCAGGCGCGGCCGCAGGGGTCGGCGAGCGTCACGAGGCGGGGCGCGTAGTCGCTGCGCCCCGCGAGGGTGCGCGCGAGCTCCCCGGCGATCGCGCCCTTGCCGGTCCAGCCGTCGACGAAGACGGCACCGGCGGACGGCCGGCGCCGGGCGACGTGGGCGAGCGCGACGGCGTCGATGCCCCGGTCGCGGATGATCGAGATGCCGGCATGCGCCACGTCGCGCCCCAGCGCGACGAGCGCACGCTTGAGCAGCACGCCGAGCGGCGCGCCGGCGCGCACGAGGCTGAGCAGCGTGATCGGCCCCTCGATCGCAGCATCGAGGCCCTTCGCCAGCCCAGCGATCTCACGACCCGCCCGCGCCGCGTGGCGGGCGAGCGCGTCGGCATAGAGCGCGCGGTAGGCGGACGAGGGCGGCTCCTCGCGGCCGATCATCTCGGAATAGTGCCGGGCGCCGGACTGGATCGCCCGCTCCTTGTCCTGCGTCGGCGTCTCGGCGAGCGTCAGCGGCGTGAGCAGGAAGGCGATGTCGCCCTGGGCGAAGGAGCCGGGAAAGCCGCCGTCCATCACGCCCCTCCCCGGTGCGGCGGATCGCCCGAGCCGAGCGCCCTCGCGAGCTGGCTCCGCGCCGGGACGCCCCAGAAATCGCACTCCGCGAGGAAGGGCAGGTCCGTGAGGCTGTCGCCGAGGCCGAGCGCCGGCCGATCCGGCTCGCCCGCGCGCAATCGCTCCAGCAGATGGACCACCGCCCGGCGCTTCGAGAGCGCCGGCGGCAGGAGGCCGAGATTGTTGCCGTTGTGGTGGACCGTCCAGCCCGCGAGATCGAAGGCTGCGGCGAGTGCATCCGCGATCTCGGGAAGGCGCCCGCCGTCCCCGTCGTTCTGCTTGAACACGGTGTAGGCCGAGACCGTCTCCTCCGTCACGATCCAGGAGCGCGCATCGATCCCCGCCGTCTCGGCCGCCGCGCGGCCGTGGGCGAGGAGCGCGGCCAGCGCCTCCTCGTGGGCGCCGAGATCGCGCGCCATCACCGCCGCCCAGTCGGGATCGGGCACGCCGGCGGCGTCGAGGATCACCGCGCCGTTCGAGACGATCGCGAAGGAGGCGAAGGGGATCGCCACGCGGGAGTAGGCCTCCCGCGAGCGGGCGGTGACGGGGATCGTCTCCCCCGTTCCGATCAGCCAGTCCACGAACGCCTTCTGGCGGCGCGTCATCATCGAATGGGCGCCGTTCGTCGCGCGCGCGGCCAACGTCAGCGTATCCTCGGGCGCGTCCGGCGGGCACTTTGGGCGTGTCTGGAAGAGGGTGTCGTCGAGATCGACGAACACGATGGGCCGGCTCATGGCAGGATCTCCGCGTCCTCGAGGACCTGCGCCCCGAGCGCCGCGACGAGCGCCGGGTCGAGCGTCGTGCGCCCGGTCTCGACGCACACGAGGATGCGATCGTAGGGCTCGCGCGTGACGTTGTAGAGAAAGTTCGGGATGCCGAGGCCGTAATTGTCGCCGAAGGCGAGCGCCGTCTCCACGGCGTGGCCCACCGCGATCGGCGAGCGCGTGATCGCGGAGAAGCGCACGTCGGCCCCCGCCGCCTCGAGCGCCTCGGCCAGCAGGAAGGGCGGGAAGACGTACTCGCCCGTCCCCAGCACGAGGATGCGCTCGCCCGGGCGCGGCGCGAGACCGGCGAGCGCGGGGCGGCGGTGCGCGCGCACGCCGAGGCGTCCCCAATCCCGCGCCGGATCGGGCGAATGCGCGCCGCGCGCGGTGACGTCGACCGCAGGCATCTCGGGGAGCGGCGCGCCGGGGGTCGGCCGCCACTCGTAGCGTCCCTCGAGCAGCGTCGCGTTCGACGCGCCGAGCGCGCGCGCCGCCTCCCCGCCCGACCAGTCGGTGAGCGTCGCGAGCACGATCCGCTCGGGCGCGAGGCCCGCCTCGCGGAAAGCGTGGGCGAGGTTGAGGAAGGTCTTCCCGGTGGAGGCCTCGTCGTCGACGAGCACGAGGCTCCTCGCCCCGCGTGCGAGCGCCGCGAGCGCCGGATCGACGGGGGCGTGGACGAGGTGGCGCGTCGCGTGGCTGTGCTCCTCCTCGAACGTGAGCCACAGGGGCGAGCCGAGCGGGTGGCGCGTGGTGGGCAGGTAGACGACGTCCGACCGCCCGGTCGCTTCGACATAGTCCTGCTGCACGCCGGCCCCGAGCGCGATCGCGGTCTCGGCCATGCCGACGACGAGCACAGGCCCGGGCAGGTCCGCCGGGATCGCCCCCGCGAGGTCGCGGGTCGCCGCGCGCATGATCGACGGCGCCACGGGGATGTGGCGCCCGAGCACCTTCGAGACGAAGAGGAAGGCGCGCTTGGGATTGCGCCGCTCGGCGAAGCCGAACAGGTCCTGCGGCGCGCGCAGGCTCCGCGCGACGGTGACGCCGATCGTCCCCGTCGCGAGCCGTGCCTCGAGCCTCATGCCGGGATCAGAGGGAGGCCGTGCGACGGCGGCGCCAGCGCGCCACCGACCACCAGACCCAGGCGATCACGCCGGCGAGGAGGATGAAGAAGACGATGTTGAACCACGGGATCGGCGTATGGCCGGGCTCCACGCGCTCCACCGACACCGCGTTGGGGAACCACGAGAACATCGGGACGCGCCAGCCGTAATGCGTGACGAGGGCGCGGTTGTCCGGCTCACGGGCGATCGCGCCGGCGCGCTGATGGACGTTGGCCGAATCGAACTTGAAGTACCAGGGGAAGCCCCAGCCGGTGTCCTCGTTGTAGTAGACGCGCGCGTCGCCGCTGTCCGGATCCTCCGCGAAGATCACGTAGACGTCGCGCGTGGCGCCCGGCAGCTCGTTGTTGGCCGTGTCGCCGTCGCGATCGACGCGCCGGATGTCGGTCGAGGTGATGCGGACGACGTCGTAGCCGGGCAGGTTGTAGTGCAGGAAGGCGCCCAGCGGCAGGAGCACGATCAGGAGAAGCAGCACCTTCACCAGCGTGCCGCGAAACATGTCCTTCATCCGTAGACTCCGACCAAGATGAGAATTCCGAGGAGCAGGAGGGGGACGCCCACCAGGTGGATCCAGAGGCGCCGCCCGGTGGAGCGTCGCCATTGCGCGATGTCGTGTTCCAATGCCGCGCCGTCAAGCTCGTCGGAGAGCCGCGCGCGCCCGCGCCGGCGAATTTCGCCGAGCGTCAGCACCGCCTCGCGGGTGAGCGTGAGGAGCGCCGCGAGCACGAGGAAGACCGTGAGCCAGCGCGTCACGCGCCCGCCTCCGTCCTCGTCCGCGCGTCGCGAACTCCCGCCGAGAGCCGCCCCGAAAGCCGCCCCATGCGCCGCCTCCCCTTCGCGCCTCGTTGTCGCACGACGCACCCGACCGCGCCACCCCCGCCGGGCGGACGCGAGGTCGCGACGGTCCATGGGTCAAGCGCGCGTGCTCAGCAGCCGATGGCGCGGCGGATCTCGTCGACCTGGGCGCGCGAGCGGCAGACCGTCTCGCACGGGATGCCGTCGTTGTCCCCATCGGCGCGCGAGTAGCCGCCGCACCACATCTCGACCGCCTCGCGGCAGGAACGGGCCGAGCGGCAGGTGCGGCGCTGGGCGAGGATGATGGGCGCGCCCTGCGTCCGCAGGATCTCCAAGTCCGCGAGCACGTGGTCCGCGAGCACGTGGTCCGCGAGCACATGGTCCGCGAGCACTCGCGCGACCATGTCCACGGACGGAACCGGCATGGAGGGCGCGGAGCGGTCCTCGGCGGCGGCGAGGGAGGCGACGGCGGCGACGAGGCCCGCCAGGGCGAGCCGACGGGCGATGCGGGCGAGCATGAGCGATCTCCAGAAGGACCCTACCTGGAGTTTTGCAATTAACGCTCGTCGTCACAACCCTGGAATCTACATACCCGCTACGCGCGTCATGCGCGCATCCAGGTCCGCGCCCGGGACCAATGCGGCCGCGATGTCGGCGACCTCCTCGAAGCGGTGCGCCTCGGGCAGCGCGCGGGCCAGCGCCTCGGGCGTGTTGTAGCCCCATGCGACCGCTCCGAAGGCGAGTCCGGCGTCGCGAGCGGCTTCGCCATCCCGGATCTCGTCGCCGATGCAGATCACGCGCGGCGGCACGACGCCCGCGCGGCGGGCCACCGCGCGGAACACCCGCGCCTTGCCGAAGAGCTTGGCGCCGCAGGCGAACTGGCTCACCCGCGCGGCCTCCTGCACACCCAGAGCGCGGCGCACCGCCGCCTCGCCGTTCGAGCTGACCACCGCCACGGCGACGCCCGCGTCGTGCAGCGCGGCGAGCATGTCCCGGATGCCGGTGAAGAGCGCGATCTCCGAGCGCGCGGCGCGCGCGTGGACGTGCCGCGCGATGGCCGGGAGCTTCCAGGCGGGGATGCGCAGGAGCGCAACGATCTCGCGCGCCGAGAGCCCGCGCATGGCGTCCAGGTCGAGCGGGCGCGGCAGCGCGATCGCGAAGCGCTCCGCGATGTCGTCGAGCTGGGCGAGGAACCAGGGCAGCGTGTCGGCGAGCGTACCGTCGAAATCGAAGATCGCGAGCGCGAAGGGCGGCTCGGGCGAGCGGGCGCTCGTCCCGGATCGGATTCGTCGCGTTGCTTCGGCGGTACGCAGCGTCATGACGATCCCTCTCGCGGACGTCCTGGCGGAGCCTTCCGGGGGATTGTGCACCGCACAAGCGCGGGCCGCAACCCGGGACAGCCCGGATGAACAGGGCACCCTTGCATCAACGCAATTGTCTCGTGGAGAGAGTGGGCGCATCATCGGCAGATGAGCAACGAACCCGTCTCCACTCCCCTTTCCGCGCAGGCCGCTGCCGCGGCCTCGGGCTCGATCGCGCCGGGCGCGCGAATCGGCCACGTGCACCTCAAGGTCGCCGACCTGGAGCGCGCCATCGGCTTCTACCGCGACGTGCTGGGCCTCTCCGTCACGCAGCGATACGGCCGCGACGCGGCCTTCCTCTCCGCCGGCGGCTACCACCATCACATCGGCCTCAACACCTGGCAGAGTCGCGGCGGTGCCCGGCCGGCGCCGGGGACGGCGGGCCTGTTCCACGTGGCGATCCTCTACCCGAGCCGCGCTGACCTCGCGGCGGCGCTGCGTAGGGTGCTGGCGGCGGGCGTGGCCCTCGCCGGCGCCTCGGACCACGGCGTCAGCGAGGCGCTCTACCTCGAGGACCCGGACGGGAACGGCATCGAGCTCTACTGGGACCGGCCGGAGGAGGACTGGCCGCGCGACGCCTCGGGGGGGCTCGCGATGACGACCCGCCGGCTCGACCTTGACGGACTGCTCGGGGCCTGACGCGAGGGGACCGCTCGGTGCGGTTCTCCCGTGCGGCATCCGACCCCGCAGGCGCGGCGAGCCTCAGCCGTCGTCGTCCTCGCGCGGCTTCGCGGCCGCCGGCAACGCGCTCTGCGCGGCCGCGGCCTCGGCCTCCTCGCTCGGCACGGCGGGAGCGGGCTGCCGGGCGGCCTCCTCGGTCTTGGGCCCGACGCGCCCGTCGAGATAGCCGCCCACCGCCTCCATCAGCTCGTCGATGCGGCCGTCGAAGAAGTGGTTCGCGCCCTCGATCACCGCGTGCTCGATCTGGATGCCCTTCTGCGTCTTCACCTTCTCGATGACGCTCATGACCTCCTTGACCGGCGCGACGCGATCCTCCGAGCCGTGCACGAACAGGCCCGAGGAGGGGCACGGCGCGAGGAACGTGAAGTCGTAGCGGTTGGCCATGGCGCCGATGGAGACGAAGCCCTCGATCTCCGGGCGGCGCATCAGGAGCTGCATGCCGATCCAGGCGCCGAAGGACACGCCCGCGATCCAGCAGGAGCGCGCGTCCGGGTTCACGGACTGCGCCCAGTCGAGCGCCGCGGCGGCATCCGAAAGCTCGCCCGCGCCGTGGTCGAAGGCGCCCTGCGAACGGCCGACGCCACGGAAGTTGAAGCGCAGCACCGAGAAGCCGCGCTGCACGAAATCGTAGTACAGGTTGTAGACGATCTGGTTGTTCATCGTCCCGCCGAACTGCGGGTGCGGGTGCAGCACGATCGCGATCGGCGCGCCCTTCTTCTTGGAGGGCTGGTAGCGGCCCTCGAGCCGCCCGGCGGGGCCGGCGAAAATTACCTCAGGCATGCCTCGTCCTCTCGACACGGGTCGCCACGGCCGCGGGCCCGGAACGCGCTCCCGGGCCGCCGCGCCCGCCGCCGCGCCGGAAAACGCGTCGGCGAGCCTTGACTTGCCGCGGGATGCTTCCCTAAATCACTCTTAGAATAATTCTAACCGCTTAGAACCGTTCTAAAGAGGGCGTCGCCGGCGGTCCGATCGGGACCGTCGTGGTGTGGTCCGCAGGCTCTAGCACGGCAAGCGGGGTGAAGAGCAAGGCTTTCGTCGCGAGGCGCGCGGAGACCAAGGCTTTCGTCGCGAGGCGCGCGACGGGGCGTCGACGGGGCGGGTTTCGCGGGGCTGGGAGGCGACGGACACGGGAATGGACCGAGCAGCGCGCATCTATCTCGACTGGAACGCGACCGCTCCCCTCAGGGAGGCGGCGGCGTGCGTGCTCGTCCAGGCGATGGCGTCGTGCGGCAACGCATCCTCCGTCCACGCCGAGGGCCGGGCGGCCCGCGCCGCGCTGGAGAGCGCCCGCGCCGAGGTGGCGCGGCTCGTGGACGCGCGGGCGGACGCGGTGATCTTCACGAGCGGCGGCACCGAGGCGAACGCGCTCGCGCTCTCCCCCGGCTTCGGCCCGGTGGGCGCGCCGCGCGCCGAGGTGCTGCTCGTCGGCGCGGGCGAGCATCCCTGCGTGCTCGACGGTCACCGCTTCGCGCCCGACGCCGTCGAGCGCATCCCGCTGTCCGCGGACGGCGTCGCCGATCTCGCCTGGCTCGAGGCGCGGATCGCGGAGATCGCCCCGCGCCGGGCGCTCGTCTCGCTGCAGCTCGCCAACAGCGAGACGGGCGTGATCCAGCCGGTCGCCGAGGCGGCGCGGATCGCGCACGCCCACGGCGCTTCGATCCATACGGACGCCGTCCAGGCGCCGGGCCGCATCCCCGTGTCGATCCGGGCGCTCGGGGTCGACGCCCTGACGCTGTCGGCCCACAAGATCGGCGGTCCGCAGGGCGCGGGCGCGCTGGTGCTGGCATCCGGCGCGATCGCCGTCGATCCGCTGCTGCGCGGCGGCGGCCAGGAGCGCGGGCGACGCGCGGGGACCGAGAACGTCCCGGCGCTCGTCGCCTTCGGCGCGGCGGCGCGCGCGGCCCGAGAGGGGCTCCCCACCGAGAGCGCGCGTCTCGCGGCGCTGGGCCCGGCCTTCGAGGCCGCGATCCGCCGGACGGCGCCGGGCGCCGTGATCTTCGGGGAGCGCGCCCCGCGCCTGCCCAACACGATTCTCTTCGCCGTCCCCGGCCTTCGGGCCGAGACGGCGCTCATCGCCTTCGACCTCGGCGGCGTCGCGCTCTCCTCGGGCTCGGCCTGCTCGTCGGGCAAGGTGCGGCGCTCGCACGTGCTCGACGCCATGGGCGTCGAGCCGGCGCTCGCCGAGGGGGCGCTGCGCGTCTCCTGGGGATGGGCGACGGACGACGAGGCGGTGATCCGTTTCGCGTCCGTTCTCGAAGACGTAGAGGAAAGGCGCGCACGCCGATCTCAGGCGGCGTGAGCGCGTTGCGTAGTACAGCAGAACCGTTCCGCGGTCCTTGAAACCGTGAGAGGAGGGTGACGATGCCGGCAGTTCAGGAGACGATCGATCGCGTCAAGGCCATCGACGTCGATCAGTACAAGTACGGATTCGAGACGGTCCTGGAGGTCGACAAGGCCCCCAAGGGCCTGAACGAGGACATCATCCGCTTCATCTCGGCGAAGAAGGACGAGCCGTCCTGGATGCTCGACTGGCGCCTCGACGCCTACAAGCGCTGGCAGACCATGCAGGAGCCGAGCTGGGCGCGGGTCTCCTACGACAAGATCGACTACAACGACATCTACTACTACGCTGCGCCCAAGATGAACGCGGCGCCGAAGTCGCTCGACGAGGTCGATCCCGAGATCCTGAAGGCCTACGAGAAGCTCGGCATCCCGCTGCGCGAGCAGGAGCTGCTGGCCGGCGTCGAGCCGCAGAACCGGGTCGCTGTGGACGCCGTGTTCGACTCGGTGTCGGTGGCGACCACCTTCAAGAAGGAGCTCGCCGAGGCGGGCGTGATCTTCTGCTCGATTTCCGAGGCGATCCGGGAGCATCCGGAGCTGGTGAAGAAGTACCTCGGCACGGTCGTGCCGGTCACCGACAACTTCTTCGCCACGCTGAACGCCGCCGTGTTCACCGATGGCACGTTCGTCTACGTGCCCAAGGGCGTGCGCTGCCCGATGGAGCTGTCGACCTACTTCCGCATCAACGAGAAGAACACCGGCCAGTTCGAGCGCACGCTGATCATCGCCGACGAGGGCTCCTACGTCAGCTACCTCGAGGGCTGCACGGCGCCCCAGCGCGACGAGAACCAGCTTCACGCCGCCGTGGTCGAGCTGATCGCGCTCGACGACGCCGAGATCAAGTACTCGACCGTGCAGAACTGGTACCCCGGCGACGCCAACGGCAAGGGCGGCATCTACAACTTCGTCACCAAGCGCGGCGATTGCCGCGGCAGGAACTCGATCATCACCTGGACCCAGGTCGAGACCGGCTCGGCCATCACCTGGAAGTATCCGTCCTGCATCCTGCGCGGCGACGGCTCGCGCGGCGAGTTCTACTCGATCGCGGTGTCGAACGGCATGCAGCAGGTCGACTCGGGCACGAAGATGATTCATCTCGGCAAGAACACGACCTCGCGGATCATCTCCAAGGGCATCTCGGCCGGCCGCTCGCAGAACACCTATCGTGGCCTCGTCTCGGCGCATCGCAAGGCGTCGGGCGCGCGCAACTTCACGAATTGCGACTCGCTCCTCATCGGCAACCAGTGCGGCGCGCACACCGTGCCCTACATCGAGTCGAAGAACGCCTCGGCGGTCTTCGAGCACGAGGCGACCACCTCCAAGATCTCCGAGGACCAGCTGTTCTACTGCATGCAGCGCGGCCTCGACGAGGAGGAGGCCACCGCGCTCATCGTCAACGGCTTCGTCAAGGACGTCATCCAGAAGCTGCCGATGGAGTTCGCGGTCGAGGCGCAGAAGCTGATCGCGATCTCGCTCGAGGGCTCGGTGGGCTGATCGCCCGCCCCGATCTTCGCCGGCCGGTCGCGGCCGAGCGCACGAGGCTGGCCCTCGCGGCGCTCCCGCCGGGTGGCCACCAAGTCATCTGAACGTACGGACCAAACGTCATGCTCGAAATCAAGAACCTCGTCGCCGAGATCGAGGGCAAGCGCATCCTCGACGGCCTGACCCTCACCGTCCACGACGGCGAGACCGCCGCCATCATGGGCCCGAACGGGTCCGGCAAGTCGACGCTCTCCTACATCATCGCCGGCAAGGAGGACTACGAGATCCTCGACGGCGAGATCCTGCTCGACGGCGAGAACATCCTCGAGATGGAGGCCTCCGAGCGCGCCGCCGCCGGCGTGTTCCTGGCCTTCCAGTACCCGCTCGAGATCCCCGGCGTCGCCACGATGACCTTCCTCAAGGCCGCGCTCAACGCCCAGCGCCGCGCCCGCGAGGAGACGGAGCTGACCACGCCCGAGTTCATGAAGGCCGTCCAGGACGCCGCCGCCAAGCTCGAGATCCCGCGCGACATGCTCAAGCGCGCGCTCAACGTCGGCTTCTCCGGCGGCGAGAAGAAGCGCATGGAGATCCTCCAGATGGCGCTGCTCGAGCCGCGCATGTGCATCCTCGACGAGACCGATTCCGGGCTCGACATCGACGCGCTGCGCATCGTCTCGGAGGGCGTGAACGCGCTCAAGTCCGACAAGCGCGCCTTCCTCGTCATCACCCACTACCAGCGGCTCCTCAACTACATCGTGCCCGACACGGTGCACGTGATGGCCAACGGCAGGATCATGCGCTCGGGCGGCAAGGAGCTGGCCCTCGAGCTCGAGGCGAGCGGCTACGCCGACTACAAGGCCCAGGAGGCCGCGTGATGGCCGAGGTCGCCACCCTGAAGACGCAAGCGGAGACGGCGCTCGCCGATCTCTTCGCGCGCTCGAAGAGCCTGCTCCCCGGCGACGCGCGCTCGCGCGAGGACGCCTTCCATCGCTTCGCGGAGAAGGGCCTGCCCCACCGCCGCGTCGAGGAGTGGAAGTACACGGACCTGCGCGCGCTGATGCGCGAGGCCGCGCCGCTGGCGGAGAAGCCGTCGGAGACCGACGTCGCGCGGGCGCTCTCGGTCGAGAGCGTCTTCGCCGCCGCCGAGCCGGCGACGATCGCCTTCGTCGACGGCCACCTCGCGAAGGCCGACGCGATGCCCGCGGGCATCACGGCGGTGCCGTTGGCCCAGGCCCTCGCCGAGGGCCATCCGCTGCTGGCGAAGCTCGGCGCGGTCTCGGACGCCGAGGGCAACGCCGCCTACGCGCTCAACGCCGCCTTCATGACGGACGGCGTCGTGCTGCACGTCACCGGCGCGGTCGAGGGGCGGGTCGCGCTGCGCTTCGTCACGGCGTGCGCGCGTCCGGCGGCGACCGCCACACGCGTCCTCGTCGTGGTGGAGCCCGACGCGGCGATCTCGCTGCTCGAGACGCACGAGAGCCCGCACGGCGTTGCGCATCAGCCGAACTCAGTCCTCGAGTTCGTCGTGGGCGACCGCGCGAAGGTCGCGCACGTTCGGCTCAACGCCAACGGCGACAAGGCGCTCGCGCTCTCGACGATCACCGCGCATCTCGGCGCGGAGGTCGCGTTCGGCACCCGCAACGTGGTCGGCGGCTCGGCCGTGTCGCGCCACCAGGTCTGGATGACCTTCGCGGGTGCGGGCTCGCACGGAGCGGTGCGCGGCGCGACCATGCTGTCGGGCGACCAGCACGCCGACACGACGCTGGTGGTCAATCATCTGGCCACCGGCTGCGAGAGCCGCGAGCTGTTCAAGCACGCCATCGACGGGCGCGGCACCGGCGTGTTCCAGGGCCGCATCAACGTCGCGCCGGGTGCCCAGAAGACCGACGGCAAGATGATGTCGGCGGCCGTCCTCCTCTCGGAGGAGGGCACGATGATGAACAAGCCCGAGCTCGAGATCTTCGCCGACGACGTGCAGTGCGCCCACGGCGCCACCTGCGGCGAGCTCGACGACGACGTCCTGTTCTACCTCATGGCCCGCGGCCTGCCGCGGCCGGAGGCGGAGGCGCTGCTCATCGAGTCCTTCCTCGGCGAGGCCGTCGAGGAGGGCCTCGCCGACGAGCTCGTCGGCGAGGCCCTGATGGGCATCGTCGAGGCCTGGCTGAAGGCGCGCGGCTGACCCCCTCACCCCTGCCCCTCTCCCGCCCGGGAGAGGGGTTTCGGAGGCGAACCATGGACACGAAGACGACCGCCCTCCCCTACGACGTCGAGGCCGTGCGCCGGGACTTCCCGATCCTCGCGCAACAGGTCTACGGCCGGCCGCTCGTCTACCTCGACAACGCCGCCTCGGCCCAGAAGCCGAAGGCGGTGATCGAGGCGATGTCGCACGCCATGGAGACGGGCTACGCCAACGTCCACCGCGGCCTGCACTACATGGCGAACGTCGCCACCGAGGGGTTCGAGGCCGCGCGCGAGACGGTGCGCGCCTTCCTCGGCGCCGGCTCCGTCGACGAGATCGTCTTCACCCGCAACGCCACCGCGGCGTACAACCTCGTCGCCGACTGCTTCGGACGCATGGGCGGCCCCCACGGCATCGGCGAGGGTGACGAGATCGTGCTCTCGATCATGGAGCACCACTCCAACATCGTGCCCTGGCACTATCTGCGAGAGCGCAAGGGCGCCGTGATCAAGTGGGTGCCGGTGTCGGACGAGGGCGAGCTCCTGTTCGAGGAGTACGAGAAGCTGCTCGGCCCGCGCACCAAGATGGTGGCCATCACCCAGATGTCGAACGCGCTCGGCACCATCACACCGATGAAGGCGATCATCGAGGCGGCGCACGCCCGGGGCATCCCCGTGCTCGTCGACGGCGCGCAGTCGGCGGTGCACATGGAGGTCGACGTCCGGGCGCTCGACGCCGACTTCTTCGTCATGACCGGCCACAAGCTCTACGGCCCCACCGGCATCGGCGTGCTCTACGGCAAGAAGGAATGGCTCGACCGCATGCCGCCCTTCGAGGGCGGCGGCGAGATGATCGAGACCGTGACGACCGACGGCGTGACCTACAACGAGCCGCCCCACCGCTTCGAGGCCGGTACGCCGGCGATCCTGGAGGCGATCGGGCTCGGCGCGGCGCTGCGCTACATGACGGCGCTCGGACGCGAGAACATCGTCGCCCACGAGACGATGCTGCGCGACTACGCCCAGGCGCGGCTCGGCGAGATGAACTCCATCCGCCTGATCGGCAGGGCCCGGGACAAGGGCGCGATCTTCTCCTTCGAGATGAAGGGCGCGCACGCCCACGACGTCGCCACGGTCATCGACCGGCAGGGCGTCGCGGTGCGTGCGGGCACGCATTGCGCCATGCCGCTCCTGCAGCGCTTCGGCGTCACCTCCACCTGCCGGGCGTCGTTCGGCCTCTACAACACGCGCGAGGAAGTCGATATGCTCGTCGACGCGTTGCGCAAGGCCGAGACCCTGTTCGCCTGACGCGAGGAATTCCCCCATGAGCGAGACCCCCGTGACGGACACGCCCCACCCCAACGAACCGCAGGTCGCCACCACCGGCGATTCGGGCGGCGCCGGCCTGCCGCCGGAGGAGATCGATCGCCTCACCGACGACATCGTCGCCGCGCTCAAGACGGTCTACGACCCCGAGATCCCCGCCGACATCTACGAGCTCGGCCTGATCTACCGCGTCGAGATCTCCGACGAGCGCAAGGTCGCCATCGACATGACGCTCACCTCGCCGGGCTGCCCCGTGGCGGGCGAGATGCCCGGCTGGGTGGAGAACGCGGTCTCGGCCGTTCAGGGCGTCCAGGAGGTCGACGTGCAGATCGTCTTCGACCCGCCTTGGGACCAGAGCCGCATGTCCGACGAGGCCCGCGTCGCGCTCGACATGTGGTGAGCCGAGATTCGCGCCTTGCGTGTGCTTCTTCATGCGATGCGATCGGGGTTGTGTTCACGTTCGTTCTCGTGCATGATCTCTCCAATGCCACGGAGGGACGGTAGATGACGACGCGCGATCCGGATGGAGGGTTCTGGGAGAGGCCGCAGGCGCCGTTCGACGCGGATGCGTTCGACCTGAGCGACCCCGACCTGCTGGAGGCGCTCGACTGCGTCGCCCAGGAGCCCGGCGCTTCGGGCGGGCATCCGCCGGCCTCGCCGGAGGGGCGGCGGGCGCAGCTCGCTTACTTGAACGCGCTGATCGAGGAGGGATTGCGCGCGAGCGAGGCCGGCGACGTTCTCGGTGCGGAGGAATCCGCGGCCGTGCTGGAAGCCCTCGCCGAGGGGCGTGCACCTCCGATTCCCGACTGGGTCATCGAGATGTACGGCCCCTGAGCGCTCCCGTTCGTGAAGATCGGCCGCCTCCTGCTCACCGCTCCCGCCACAGCGGACTTGGGGCGGGCGTTCCTCTGGCTCACACAGCCGTGAGCGGGGTCCGGGGCCGCGACCCGGCTCTCTGCCCTCACCAGCGCGCTCCACGACCTCCCGGACACACCCTACCGCTGGCCGCTCCATCGAGGCTCGGTGGTTCTGCGTCGGCGGTCCGTGCGCGGCGGGTACGTCGTGCTGTATCGTGTGCTGGAGGATCATCCCGAGGTCTCCCCTGGAGAGCTCGTGATCGAGGTCGTTAGCGTCGTCGGCCCCGGCGAGGGCCGCGGGCGCCGCGGCAGCGCCGCCTGACCAAGCCTCGGCATTTTCCCGCCCCTCGACCTGCGCCGCGCCCATGACTATGTTACCGGTGAAACCTCGCGAAGCCTGGGCCTTGAACCCGGTGGGAGAGAGAGCGGATGTTCGGAAACCTCAAGGTCGTGACGCTGACCGATGCGGCGGCGGCTCGGATCAAGACGATCGTCGGCAAGTCCGGCGAGGGCGCCTCCGGCAAGCCCGTGGAGGGCCTGCGCGTCGGCGTGAAGAACGGCGGCTGCGCCGGCATGGCCTACGTCATGGACCTCGTCGACAGCCCCCAGCCGGGGGACGAGGTCGTGGAGGACAAGGGCGCCAAGGTGTTCGTCGATCCCAAGGCGGTGCTGTTCCTGCTCGGCACCGAGATGGACTTCAAGGTCGACAAGCTCTCCGCCCAGTTCGTCTTCAACAATCCCAACCAGACCTCGGCGTGCGGATGCGGCGAATCGGTCGCCCTGACGCCCGCCAGGCTCGACGACGCGGACGCGCTCTGAGCGAGGAACCCGCGCCATGGACGAGGCGGCGATCCAGGACCTGTTCGCCGCCGCCCCCGAGCTCTCCCCGATCCGCACCCGGCGGATGTTCGGTGGGCTCGGCGTCTACGCGGGCGAGGCGATGTTCGCGCTCGTGGCCGTCGGCGAACTCTACCTGAAGGTGGACGCCGAGACGAAGCCCGCCTTCGAGGCAGCCGGCGCACGCCCCTTCGTCTACGAGGCGAAGGGCACGCGCTCGGAGATGAGCTACTGGTCGCTCCCCGACGCCGCGCAGGACGAGTCGGACGAGGCCGCCCGCTTCGGCCGCCTCGCGCTCGCCGCCGCGCGCCGGGCGCTGGCGGCTCGCAGGCCGCGCCGCGAGCCGCGCGGGCGCGTCATCGCGTGACGAGCATCGTTCACGGCGCCCGCGTCCCCCAGGCCGGGAACGGATCCTCGAGATCGTGGTAGGCGGCCGGGTCGAAACCCGCGTCGACCACCGAGCCGAGAAGACACGCATCGAGCGCGGTGCGGATCGCCGCCTCGTCGAGCCCCACCCCGATGAAGACGAGCTCCTGGCGCCGGTCGCCCCAGGCGGGCGTCCAGTGCCGCTCGACGATGGCGCGGCTCTCGGGATCGTCCGGCCAACGTTCCCGCGGGACGGCCGCCCACCAGGCGCCGAGACCCGAGACGCGCTGGATCGCTCCGGCGATCGAGAGTTCGCCGACCCACTTCGGCCGTGTGGCGAGCCAGAAATGCCCCTTCGCCCGCACGAGCCCGGGCCAGGCCAGGTCGAGAAAGCTCTTGAACAGGAGGGGATGGAACGGCCGCCGCGCCCGGTAGACGAAGCTCGTGATGCCGTATTCCTCGGTCTCGGGGACGTGAGCGTGCGACTCGTGGAGTTCCTTGAACCAGAGCGGATGCGACGCGGCGCGCTCCTCGTCGAACAGGCCGGTGTCCAGCACGGCATCCAGAGGGACGCGCGCGAAGGACGCCTCGACGATCCGCGCGTCGGCGTTGAGCGCGCGCACCACCCGGTGGACGAGCGCCCGCTGATCGCGGGACACGTCGTCCGCCTTGTTGATGACGACGACGTCGGCGAACTCGATCTGCTCCACGAGCAGATCGACGAGCGTCCGGTCGTCGCCGTCGCCCGCGGTCTCGCCACGGTCGCGGAGAAACTCGTGGGAGCCGTAGTCGCGAAGCAGGTTTACGGCGTCCACCACCGTCACCATCGTGTCGAGCCGCGCCACGTCGGAGAGGCTCGCGCCCTCGGCATCCCGGAAGGAGAACGTCGCCGCGACGGGGAGCGGCTCGGCGATGCCGGTGCCCTCGATGACGAGGTGATCGAACCGCCGCTGCGTCGCGAGGCGGCGCACCTCGGCCAGGAGATCGTCGCGCAGCGTGCAGCAGATGCAGCCGTTCGACATCTCGACCAGCGTCTCCGTCTTGCGTGAGAGGCCGGCATCGCCGGCGCGAACGAGGTCGGCGTCGATGTTCACCTCGCTCATGTCGTTGACGATGACGGCGACGCGCCGGCCCTCGCGGTTGTTCAGGATGTGCTGGAGGAGCGTCGTCTTGCCGGCCCCGAGGAAGCCGGAGAGGACGGTGACGGGCAGGCGGGCGTCGGCTGGTTCGGTCGGCACGGATCATCTCTTGGCAAATGTAATGTTATAACGTAGCTCTACTGTGCGGCCGCTCGGCGGTAAAGGCCGGGCGTCGGCTGACCGTGCGGGCGACGAACACAAGGAGACTCGTCATGACAATCAGCGCTCGGACGGCGCCCCTCGCGCTCGCGCTGTCCCTCGCCTGCTCACCGGCCGCCTTCGCGCACGGCGACCACGATCACGGGCACGACCACGATACCCCGACGGCGGTCCGCGCCTTCGTGGCCGACGCGGTCGCCGGGACCGTGCGGGCTTTCGACATCGAGAGTGCCGAGCAGATCGGCGCCTTCACGCTGGATGCGCCGGCGCGGCTGCATCGCGGTGCGACGACGGGGACGATCGTCGCGTCGATGCCGACCGCCGACGCGGTCGCCTTCATCGGCACGGGCGTGGCTCTGGAGGACCACGGCGATCATGCCGATCGCGTGCTCACGGCGCCGACGCTGCTTCCGGCCAGACTTACCGGAGGCCGCCCGGCACACGTCAACCGAGACACGAGCCGGATCGCGGTCTTCTTCGACGACGACGGCGCAGCGCAGCTCCTCGGCGAGGCGGAACTGACCGAGGCCGACGTGGCGGTCGAAACAGTCCCCGCCGGCGTCGCGCATCATGGCCTGGCGAAGCCCGTCGGTGGCTTGCTCGCGATCTCGGTGCCCGTCGAGGGCGAGCGCCTGCCGGTCGCCGTGTCGCTCCTCGGCGCCGAGGGCGCGCCGCTCGTACGGGCGGAGTGCGCACGCCTTCACGGCGAGGGGCAGAGCGGTTCGGTGCTCGCCTTCGGCTGCGCGGACGCGGTCGCCTTCGTCGACACGGCGGCGAGCCCGCCGCGCGCCTGGCGCCACGCCTATCCGGCGGGGTACGGCGGCGAGCGCATGGTGCGCAACATCCAGGGCGCCGCCGCCTTTCGCAGCTTCCTGGCCGACTTCGGGCCCGACGGCATGGTCGTCGTCGACCCGAGCGCAGAGGACGGCTTCGCCTTCGTCCAGCTGCCCGCGCGGCGCATGCATTTCGCGCTCGACGCCGACCCCGGTGACACCGGCTGGGTGGTCGTCGAGGACGGCCGGCTCCTGAAGCTCAATGCGCTCACGGGTGCGATCCTGGGCGAGGTCGCCGTCACCGATCGGTACTCCATGGAGCAGGGCGTCGTCCGTCCGCGGCTCTCGGTCGCCGGCGGGCACGTCGTCGTAACGGACCCCGCAGCGGGGGAGCTGGTCGTCGTCGACGGTGCGACGATCGCAGTCGAGCGGCGCATCGCCGTGGGCGGCGAACCGGGCGACGTCGTGCTCGTGGCCGCGAGCGGCGCCGGGCACTGACGGCGAGCCGGCGCAGCGGGGAGGCCCCGCCGCGCCGGCATCTCACGCCTTCAGCCGCACCGTCACCGGAACGTGATCCGACGGCTTCTCCTTCGCCCGTTCCTGCTTGTGGATCGTCACGCCCTCGAGCCGGTCCGCCGCCTGGGGCGAGAGCAGGAGATGGTCGATGCGGATGCCCTTGTTGCGCTGCCAGGCGCCCGCCTGGTAGTCCCAGAACGTGTAGCGCCCCTCCCCCTCGTCGCAGGCGCGCAGCGCGTCCGTGAGGCCGAGCGCCAGCAGCGCGCGGTACTTGGCGCGCGTCTGCGGGAGGTAGAGCGCATCGCCCTCCCAAGCCGCCGGATCGGCGGCGTCGCGCGGCTCCGGGATGACATTGTAGTCGCCCGCGAGCACGAGCGGCTCCTCGAGCCGCATCAGGTCGCGCGCATGCGCGATCAGCCGGTCCATGAAGGCGAGCTTGTAGGGGTACTTGGCGCTGTCGACCGGGTTGCCGTTCGGCAGGTAGATCGAGGCGACGCGTACGACGCCGCCGCCGACCGAGATCACGCCCTCGACGTAGCGGGCTTGGCTGTCCTCGGCGTCGCCGGGCAGCGCCTCGCGCACGTCCGCGATCGGATACCGCGAGAGCAGCGCGACGCCATTGAAGCCCTTCTGCCCCACCGCCGCGACGTTGTAGCCGGCATCCTCGATCTCCGCGCGCGGCAGGTTGTCGAGCGTCGTCTTGAGCTCCTGCAGGCAGACGACGTCCGGCGCCTGCTCCCTGAGGAAGTCGAGGAGATGCCCCTGGCGCTGCCGAATGGAGTTGACGTTCCAGGTCGTGATGCGCATCGGGGCCTCGGGCGAGCGGTCTGTGGCGCGGAAGGCGCGGCGGGAGCGTCCTTGATCGGGCACCCGGACCGCGATGGCAAGAGCCCGCTGCCTGTCGTCGGCCCCGCGTCCGCCGCCGTGCGCGGGCGTGTTGCGCATCATCCGCGTCCTGCTACTTTCGTCGCAACCAGAACCTCCCGGGGGAACGAGGGCGATGGACGAGACCGGCTGGTGCGCCCCGATCGACCTCTATTGCGAGCGCGCCGGCGTGGGGTTCTGGGCGGAGCCGGTGAACGCCGTCTCGAACGCGGCCTTCCTGGTGGCCGCCTTCCTCGCGCTCTCGCTGTGGCGGCGCGCCGGCGGGCGGGACGTCTGGGCGCTCGTGCTGATCGCCATCGTGGCCGCGACCGGGATCGGCTCCTTCCTGTTCCACACCTATGCGAACCGCTGGTCGCTCCTCGCCGACGTGATCCCGATCACGCTGTTCATCTACGGTTTCTTCTTCCTCGCCATGCGCCGCTTCCTGCGCCTCGGCGCCGTGGGCGCGGGCGTCGCGACCGGAGCCTTCCTAGCGGCGGGCGCCGCCTTCCCGGCGGCGTGGGGCGCGCTCTTCGGGCCGGGAGCGAACGCCAACGGCTCGGTGTCCTACTTCCCGGCGGCGCTCGCGCTGATCGGCGTCGGCGGGCTCCTCGTGCTGCGGGCGCGTCGCGCCGAGACGGTGCTCGCCAACCGCAAGAACCGCGCCTGGGCCGGCGCGGAGGACGACGACACGCGCGCCCGCGCCTTCCTCGACAAGGTCGTGGCGCCGCACACGGCCGGCACGGCGCTCCTCGTCGCGGCGGCGACCTTCGCTCTCTCCCTCGTCTTCCGCTCGATCGATGTCGCGGTCTGCGGCTGGCTGCCGCTCGGTACGCACTTCCTCTGGCACGTGCTCAACGCGGTGGTGCTGTTCCTGTGCGTACGGGCTGCGATCGGAGCGCGCTCCGGGGTGGCGGCCGCGTAGAGCATCGCTCGCGACGCGATCCCATCGGGCCGCGAGGCTCAAGAGGCCGCCGGCCGCTCCTCGCGCAGGAACCGCTCCATCCGCCCCAGCGCCTCCTCGATGGCGCTCTCGGACGCCGCGTAGGACAGCCTCAGGTAGCCCTCGCCGTACTCTCCGAAGTCCGGCCCGCCGATCGTCGCGACGTGCGCGCGCTCGAGCAGGGCGGAGGCCAGCGCCTTGGCGCCCCAGCCGGTGTCGCGAATGCTCGGGAAGGCGTAGAACGCGCCCTGCGGGGTCACGCAGGAGACGCCAGGCAGCGCGTTCAGGCCCTCCACCACGAGCCGCCGGCGCCGGTCGAAGGCGGCCATCATGGCATCGACCGCGTCCTGCGGCCCCGTGAGCGCTGCGATGCCGGCGTGCTGGGTCGCGGCGTTGACGCACGAGAACGAGTTCACGGCGAGCTTGCGCGCCGCCTCGTAGAGCCCGTCGGGCCACACCGACCAGCCGAGCCGCCAGCCGGTCATGGCATAGGTCTTCGACGCGCCGTCGAGGTGGATCAGGCGGTCGCGGATCTCGGGGAAGGAGAGCAGCGAGACGTGCTCGGCGCCGTCGTAGGTCATCGAGCCGTATATCTCGTCGGAGAGGATCACGACCTTTGGGTGCGCTGCGAGCCCCGCCACGAGCGCCTCGATCTCCCCGCGGGGCGTGACGCCACCCGTCGGGTTGGCCGGCGAGTTGAGGATCACGAGCCGGGTCTGCGGGCCGATCAGCGAGAGCGTTTCCGCGGCGGAGAAGGCGAAGCCGTTCTCCTCGCGGATCGGGATCGGCACCGGGCGTGCGCCGGTGAAGGAGATCATCGAGCGGTAGATCGGGAACCCTGGGTCCGGGTAGAGGATCTCGGCGCCGGGCTCGCCCAGCATCAGGATCGCCATGAACATCGTGACCTTGCCGCCGGGCACGACCAGCACGCGATTGGGATCGACCGCGGCGCCCGTGCGCCGGGCGAGATCGGCGCAGACCGCCTCGCGCAGGGGCGCGATGCCGGTCGCGGGCGTGTAGCCATGGTGCCCGTCACGCAGGGCCTTCACCCCCGCCTCGACGACGTGGGCGGGCGTGGCGAAGTCCGGCTGGCCGATGCCGAGGTTCACCACGTCCGCGCCTCCCTGCGCGAGCGCGGTCGCCCGCGCCAGGACGGCGAAGGCGTTCTCCTCGCCGAGACGGGTGAAGGCTTGGATCGGGGTCGGCATCGGGACGCTCCGGCGGCGAAGGATCGGGGCGCGGATTGTGCGCGGGCGCGCGGCGGGGTCAAGCGCGGGTGCGTCGCCCGCGCGCCGTCGCCACAACGCTCACCGCTGCCCCGGCCGCAGCTGGTAGAAGATGTGCCGGCCGATCGTGTCGGCGTGGCGCAGGCGGCTCGCCCAGCGGGGGCGGACGTAGTCGGCGTGGTAGTGCGTGGCGTTGCCGACCGCGGCGAGATAGGTCTCGCCCTCGAGCACCGCCGCCGCGATGCGCCGCGCACGGTCCCAGGCCGCCGGCTCGGTGATGCGCAGGCTCTTGCCCTCGCAGGTGAAGGTGAACTGGCAGGCGAGGTGCCGGTGGCTGTTCTGGAAGACGACGCCGCAGATCGTGTTCGGGTAGAGGCTCGACTTGACGCGGTTGAGCACGACCTGCGCCACCGCGGCCTGGCCCTCCTCGGGCTCCGAGCGCGCCTCGAAATACACCGCCTGCTCGAGGCAGCGGCGTTCGCGTGCCAGATGCGTGGGGTCGACGAGATCGAGGAATCGCGGCGCGCCGGCCATGACGGCGGGCGGCAGCGAGACGGGGGCGGCGGCGACCTCGACGGGCGACCAGGTCCGCGCCGTGGGCGTCGAGGAGGCGAGCGAGGCGGCGCGGGCGACGCCGGGCGTCGCGCCCTCCCGGGCCTCCGCGACGCCGCGGGCGAGGCCGCGGCCGGTCGAGCCCTGCGCGGCGGCCGCGGGCGAGAGCGCCGCGGTGGCGATCTCGGTGGCGGTCTCCTCGTGGCGCTCGAACACCCCCGCGGTGACGACGAGGATGGGCATCGCCTCGCCGTGGGCGAGGCGCTCGGCGGGCAGGCGTGCCGCGTCCGGTGCCAGGAGCGAGAAGGACGGCCCCTCGAGCGCGCGACCGAGGCGCCCCAGCGAGACCGGGACCGCGCCGGCCGCGTCTCCCTTGCCCTCCCGGTTGACCCGTGCGGGAAGGTCGCCCTCCGCGAGCGGCTTGCCCTCGAAGCGCGGGGACGCGGCGATGGGCCCCTCGCCCGCCGGCGAAGCGGGTGCGCGTGCGGCGAGGCCCGCCTCGGTGAAACGGGTGGCGCTCGTCTCCAGCGCGAGCGCGAGTCGGCCCAGAAGGTCGGGGGCGACGGGCGCGACGAGATGGTCGAGCGCGGCGAGGCGCTCGGCCGGACGCGGCGTCTCGATCGAGCGGCCCGCCTCGATGTTGACGCCGGCGGTCGCGGTGAAGGAGACGAGCAGGCCCGCCCCGAGCGCCCAGGGGGCCGCGGTGGCGCAGACCCAGCGCATCCGGTCGATCTTGCGAGGGCGGCGGCGCAGGCGCACGGTGAAAACTCCACGAACGGCCGGCGAGCCGCCCGCCGGCATCCGTGAGAATCGCGCCATCGAGTTGAGGATGAGTTAACCGTCCGGAGAGACGGCGCCGCGCTGTGGCCGGAGCGCCACGGGCATGCACCACCTCCTCGGGTCCACGCCCGAGACGCGCGCCTCCCGCATCGCGTCAGTCGGGGGGAGGTGCCGGAGGCGACGAGACGGAGGGGATGCGCCGGCAGGCGCGTCGGCGACAGCCGAGACCACCGGCGTCGGCGGTACGAGGACCCGACCCAGGCTCGCTCACGCGCGCCGTCAGGCCGGCGCCTTGCGGTACGGGGCCGGCTCCGCGTGCATCTCGGCGAGCGCGCGGGCCTGGGCGACCCAGCGCTCGCGCTCGATGCGCCCGGGGAAGGCGAGGTAGGTGCCGACCCAGCGCACCTGCGCCTCGTCCCAGCCGGACATCTGGTCGAAATGGTAGATGCCCAGCGCGTTGAGCTTCCTCTCGTTGGCCGGGCCGATGCCGTTGATCCGCTTGAGATCGTCGGCCGTGCCCCGCGGCGCGTCGAGCGCCGAGGGACGGGTGCCCACCGTATCGGCCTGCGCCTCGGCGACCGCTGGCGCGGGCGATGCCGCGCCGGGCGCGACCGCTGCGGCGTCAGACGACGATGCGGACTCCCCGATCGGCTCACTCTCGGCAGGGGCGGCGGGCGCCGGATCCCGGGCGGGCGCGGCCTCGGCGAACGACGCCGGCTGAGCCGGGCTCGCGGATGCGGTCGGCGGCGCGGCATGCGCCGCTTCCGTGCGGACCGCATGGAACGGCAGGACGACCGCCGGCATCTCGGGCGAGCCTACGCCCTCGGGGCCGGCGAGCACGTACGAGCCGAAGCGCGCGCCCGTTCCGGCGCGCGCCCCCGTCCCCACCCCGTCGCTCCCGCCCTCGCGGGAGAGATCGCGCCACATCACGTAGTCGACGACGCCGATGGTGACCGCACCCATGACCAGGACGAGGAGCCCCGCCCCGAGGTCACCGAGCCCGGCGACGATGCTGGCCGCCGCCACGTAGGCCAGCATCGCGAAGACCGCGGCCGCGGCACCCTTCGGCAGCTTCCCGCCGCTGTCCACGATGGTCATGATCATGCCGCGGTCCCCCTTCTCATGCGCTCTCGCTCACTGGCTGGTCGCGGGCGAAGCCTCTCCGCCGGTCCCGTCCGCGGCCGGCATGGGCATCGGCGGGTCCTGCAGCTCGGGCGGGCCGTAGGCCGCGAGCGAGGGGTAGTCGCCGATCATCGAGTAGCCGTAGAGGGGCTTGTAGGCGCCCTGGTGGCACGTGGCGCAGTTCGCCTTCGGCGCATCGCCCGTCGGCCCGAGCCGGATCGCCGGGTACTCGCCCTGGAGCGGGTCGAGATAGGTCTCGTTGAGCGACGAGACCATGCGCAGCCCGTGCCAGGCCGTCGTCCGCTGCGCGGGGCTCTGTTCCCAGTCGGAGAAGGATCGACTGTTGTGGCAGAAGGTGCAGTTCACGCCGAGCGACGTCGACATGTGCATCATGAGCGAATAGGTCCACTCGGTCTGCTTGATCGACGTGCGATTGCCGTCGGGCAGCGCCTCCAGGCCGGCCACGCGGATGTTCGCCGGATCGTCCTGCAGGAAGGCGACGAACGGGTCCGCCGGCAGCGACGAGAGGCCGGCGGCCGTCGCCGGCATGTTCTGACCCGCCGGGTTGCCGACGATCCCCGCACCACGCCACTGGCCCGGATCGAGGAACCAGATGTTGTCCGGTACCGGCTGGCCGCGGTGGCAGGTGTAGCAGGTGACGCCGGTCGGGGCGACGTGCTGGTCCCACTCCTGGTTCACGGTCATGGTCATCTGGATCATGCGCCGGGCCACGCGCTTGGTGTAGAGGCTGTCGGACGACAGCGCCTCGCCCTCCGCGTGGCAGTACAGGCAGCCCTGCTCCTCCGGCGCGACCCAGCTCGTGATCGCGAGCATGAGCCGGTTGAAGTCGGCGACGTCGAGATGGCCCAGGACCTGGACGTTCTCGTAGATCTCCCCGGCCGAGAGGCCGAACGGCTCGTCGACCGGTTCGGGCTCGGGGAAGCTGGTTTCCGCGACCTGGTTGGCGAGGGCCACCTGGTTGTAGACCTGCACCATGCCGTTTCCGCGGTGCCCGACCTGGACGGACTCCGTGTCCGGCCATTCGAAGGTGGAGACGATCCCGACACCGACCACGGCGGCGACAGCGCCGCCGAGGCCGAGCCAGAAGTTGCTCCATGCGGTCTTGTCGTTCATTGCGCACCTCCGATCAGGCTCGCCGGGTCGGGCAGGACGGGATAGGCGACCGGGGTCGGCGGCGCCACGCCGTGCTTCACCGCCCACAGGTACCAATTGTCGACGACCGTGCCCGTGAGCAGGATGCCGATGCCGCCGGTGATCGGCGTGAGGACGGCGAACCACCAGGCCCACCGGTGGATCGACTCGGCCGTGGCGCAGAAGCCCATGGTCCAGCGCCAGAACAGGCCGCCGCGCTCGAAGGCGGTGCCGCGGTCGACGATCTGCTCGACCTCGTGCTCCGAGCCGTAGCGCGTCGTCGCCAGCACCGTGGCGCCGTGCATGGCGAAGAGCAGCGTCGATCCGTAGAGGAAGACGATCGAGAGCGCGTGGAACGGGTTGTAGAAGAGGTTGCCGTAGCGGATCGAGAAGGCCGCCGTCCAGTCCAGGTGCGGGAAGATGCCGAAGGGCACCGCCTCGCCCCAGGAGCCCATCATGATCGGCCGGATGAAGCCGAGCACGAGGTAGAGCCAGATCGCCGCCGCGAAGGCCCAGGCGATGTGCGTGCCCATGCCGAGCATCCGCGCCCGGCGATAGACCCGCAGCCACCAGAGCAGGATCGAGGTGGTGAGGAAGAAGCCGGCGAGAAGCCACCATCCGCCCTCGTTGAGGGGCGGCAGCGACAGGCCGTAGGCCGGCGGCGGCGGCTCGAGCGCGAGCCACGGCAATTGCCGGACGAACTCGATCGGGTCCCAGTTCACCGAGGCCCACATGTTGAGCCCGATGATCTCGATGGCGATGAAGCCGCACAGGATCGAGGCGAGCCCGAGCCAGCCGAGGTAGACCGGCCCCACCTGCGCATCGCCGATGCGCCCGAGCAAGTGGACGAAGCCCGGCTTGTTGGACCGAACCCACGGGCCCCGGGCGATCGGCACGCCCGCGTAGGCGGGGCCGCGCACCTGGACCTGGGTGAAGATGTTCTGATAGTCGGCCATGTCGCGACCTCCTCGCTCAGGACCAGATCGGAAGGTTGAGCCACCAGCCCCACCATTCCGGCCAGCCGCGGCTCCAGAAGGGGCCGGAGATGATGATGCAGACCGCGCTCCAGAACCCGGCGGAGAGCGCCAGGAACAGGCCGAGCCGGTGGATGCCCAGCGTCCCGATCGACCAGCCGATGATGTCGCGGAAGTAGGTGTTCTCGTGCTCGGCCGTCTTGACCACGCGGTCGTTCTTGGGCGGGTTCGCCGCCGAGAGGACCAGGCCGCCGTGCATGGACAGCGCCAGCGTCGTCGTGAAGAAGAACGTCACCGCGATCATGTGCGCGGGGTTGTAGTGGAAGTGCAGGTATTGATAGCCGACGTTCGAAACCCAATCGAGATGGCTGAAAATGCCATAAGGAAAGCCATGGCCCCAGGCGCCGAGCAGCACCGGCCGGATCACGACGAGGGAGATGTAGGCGAAGACGGCGACGGAGAAGGCGACCGGCACGTGGTAGCCCATGCCGAGCTTGCGTGCGATCTCGGCCTGCCGACCGACCCAGGACCCGAACGCGCCGATCGCGCAGATGGTGATGAGCTGCCACAGCCCGCCCTCCTTCAAGGGAGCGAAGCCGAGGCCGTAGCTGAGGTCGGGCGGATCGATCGAGATCTGCCAGATGTTCCAGGTGGGACCGATCGCGGCGCCGTAGACGATCAGGCCGGTGCCGAGGACGGAGAAGAATATCGTCGTGACGCCGAAGAAGCCCACGTAGAACGGCCCGACCCAGAAATCGAAGAGATCTCCCCCGATCAGGGTCCCGCCACGGACGCGATACTTCTTCTCGAAGCTTAGCATGGACATTTTGGTGATCCCCCATCGTGGGAGCGTGCGAGCATGTGGCACCGCTGCGCGACGGCGCATCGGGTTCAGCGAACGGGGCGGGATCGTGGTGCGACCCCGTCCCGTTCGCGACGGCTCAGGGAGCGGCTCCCTCGCCCGGCGTCAGCCGGGCATCGGGGAGTTCTGGGGCACCTCCATCATCACCGCCGCCCGCGGTCCCTCGAGCCAGTTGAACCGGTCCGTGGACAGCAGGATGAAGTGGATCAGGAGAGCCAGGGTGAAGAGGAACGTGAACAGCGCGATCAGCGTGCGACGCGGATCGAACAGCAGCCAAACTCGCCACATGATGGACCTCCTTACCCGATCATCGGGGTGATGGACGCGATGAGCTGCGTCGCGCCGTCGAGCGCGGCGTAACCGTCGGCCCCGGGGAGCCAGGGGCGCCACATCCAGGCGAGGATGTGGGCGATCAGGGCGATCACGGTGAAGGCGATGAAGCTCGACATGAAGATCGAGTGGAATTCCTTCGCTTCGCCTTCCGTGAGGCCCGTGAGCGTGCCCCTGACGGGTGTCGTCGACTCTGCCATTGTTACCTCCTGGTCATGAGTCTTCGGCTTCGGTCGCGATCAGTCCCCGCGACCCTGGACGCCGCGGGGCACCCCGCGGCAGGCCTCCGTCGGCGTCGCGAGACGTCGGCGGAATTCTTGCGGCCGGTGCGCAGGCCGCCCGACGTCTGCCGTCGGGCCGGGCGCGCCGGCCTTGAAGGTTCTCGGCGCGCTAGCCCATGAAGGCCAGCGGCACGGCGCGGCAGGCGGCGGCCTTCGCCTCCTCCCACACCGGGCCGCGTCGCGCGGTTCCCCCGGCGCCGCGGGGCGCGAGGCGAGAGGCGATCTCGATGACGAGGAAGACGGGGAGGAGCCCGGCCAGGATCAGCCGGTACTCCAGCGCATCGCCCTTGCGGGCCAGCAGGACCTCGCGGCGCGCGGCGTCGGGCGCCGGGTCGGCGCGGGTGTCGATGGTGGGTGTCATCGTCATGCGAGCTCCCCTTCTCCGAGACGGGCGTGGGCGTGAGCCAGCCTCTCGGTGGTGACTGTGTCCTCGCCCGCGCGTCGGGCGTCGCGCTCGGCGCGGTCGCGCAGCCGCTTGGCCGCCGAGATGCGCACGAGCACGGGATGGTCCTCGACGAGCCGGTCGAGCATCTGCTTGGCCTCGCGCTCCCAGGGGAGCGGGCGCTCGAGCCGCGAGGGCGTCGCCTCGACGCGGTCGAGGTCCTGGCCGAGCGGAAGGATGTGGAAGAGCGCGTCGAAGAGCGCGTTGCAGACCTCCTGCACGAGGTAGGTCGCGCCCGCGTAGCCCATGAACGGCGTGCCCGTGTGCCGGCGCACGATCGCGCCCGGGAAGCTCGCGGGGATGAAGGCCGCACGCCCGCCCTTCTCGGCGAGGTACATGCGTTCATTGTAGGAGCCGAGCATCACCAACGGCGGCTTCTCGTGGCAGAGACGGCGCACTTCGGCGTTGTCGGTCTTTCCGCCGGGCTTGCGCTCCACCGCGAAGGCGCAGGGCAGGCCCATCTCCTCCTCGAGGAACTTGCGGATGCCGCGGGCATAGGTCTCGTTGGCGACGATCGCGAAGCTCGCGGTCGCGAAGAAGTCCTGCGTCACCGAGCGCCAGAGGTCCCAGATCGGCTTGATCGTGGTGTGCTTCTCGCGCGCGATGAAGGGCTCCGGATCGAGCCCGAGCTCGGCGCCGAGCGCGCGCAGGAAGGCGGTGGTGGCGCCGAGCCCGATCGGGGCCATCAGCCACGGCCGCTCGAGCGCCTCGCAGAGGAGCCGGCCGTACTCGCGGTGCAGGCACACGTTGACCTGCGCCTCGGAGAGCTTCGGCACGTCCGCCACGTGGGAGCCGAGCGGGAAGGTCATGTTGACCTCCGCACCGATGCCTTCGATCAGCCGGCGGATCTCGGCGAGGTCCGACCAGGTGTTGAAGGTGCCGTAGATCGGCCCGACGATGTTGACCTTGGGCTTCTGGCCCTCGGCGACGGTCTTGGCCGGCTTGACCTTCTTGGGGCCGAACTCGCGCCAGAGCCAGAGCATGGCGCGGTTGGCGCTCTGCCACTGGTCCTCGTCGATCGTGCGCGGCAGGAAGCGCTTGATGTTGGTGCCTTCCGGCGTGACGCCGCCGCCGATCATCTCGGAGATCGATCCGGTGACGACGACCGCGGGAAGGTCGGGGTCGAGCGTGGAATAGGCGCGCTTCATGGCGCCTTCGGTGCCGGTCTGGCCGAGCTCCTCCTCGCCGAGCCCGGTGACGACCACCGGCAGCTCGTGCGGTGGCAGCGCGTCGGTGTAGTGCAGCACCGCCGTGACCGGCAGGTTCTCGCACCCGACGGGCCCGTCGATGACGACCTGGAGACCCTTGATGGCGGTGAAGACGTAGACGGAGCCCCAGTAGCCGCCGGCGCGGTCGTGATCGAGGACGAGCATCAGATCATCTCCCCGGTCGGCGCTTCGGCCTGCTTGCGCTGGCGGTTGAGCGCCTCGCGCTGCTTGCGGTAGCGGTCGCGGTACCCCGGGCGGGAGATCGGCTCGCCCTCCCAGATGCCGGCGGTGTCGCCCTCGCCGACGCCCTCGAAGAAGGCCTTCATCCCGTCCATGCGGGATTTGCCGGCGATGGCCGCGTTGACGACCTGGGCGAGCGAGCCCGCGCCGGCGGCGCCCATGAGCGGGCGCGCGGAGATGAGGTTCGTGAAGTAGAGCGACGGAATGCCCTGCGCCTTCGCCTTCTGCACGACCGGCGTCGTGCCGACCGCGAGGTCGGGACGGTGGTATTCCATCGCCGCGAGATCGTCCTCGAGCGAGGCGCGGAAGCGTACGGTCACGCCGCGCGCCTCGAGCCAGGCGCGATCGGCCTCCGCCCACGTCGTGCGCGGGCAGGCGGTGCCGACATAGGGCACCTCGGCACCGCTCTCGATGAGGAGGCGCGCCACCAGCAGCTCCGAGCCCTCGTAGCCCGAGAGCGTGATCTTCCCCGCGATCGGCTTCGCAGCGAGCGCGGCTTCGATGGCGTCGAGCGCCTGGGCCTTCGCCGCCTCGATCAGATCGGGCGCGACACCCGCGGCCTCGCCCACGGCCTGGAGCCACGCCGCGGTGCCGTCGCGGCCGACGGGGGCGGAGCCGACGACCGGCCGGCCGGCGGCCTGGAGCTCGCGGATCGAGGCCGTGTAGAACGGGTGGATCGCCGCGACCGCCACGCAGTCGAGCGCGGCGTAGAGCTCGCGCCACTCGCGGGTGGGCACGACCGGCCCGGCCGCGAGGCCCATGGGGGCCAGCAGCGCGTCGATCGTGACCGGATCGACCGGGAACATCTCGCCGAGCAGCGTCACGGTGGGGCGCTCGGAGCGGCCGCCGCGGGGCGCCTGGACCGGGCCGTGCTCGGCCTCGGAGCGGGCGAACTTCAGCATCGCGCCGGCGAGCACGTCCTTCGCCTCGGCGTGCGTCGGCACGCCGAAGCCCGGGACGTCGATGCCGATGATGCGCACCCCGTTGATCGTGTCCGGCAGGAGCCGCAGCGGCACGCCGGACGCGGTGGGGACGCACAGGTTGGTGACGACGATCGTGTCGTAGAGCGCCGGGTCCGCCATGTCGTGCACGGCGTCGCGGATGTCCTCGAAGAGCTTGCCGGTGACGAGCGTCTCGGAGTTGAAGGGCACGTAGCCCACCGTCCGCTTCGCGCCGTAGAAGTGCGAGGTGAAGGTCAGGCCGTAGACGCAGCAGGCCGAGCCCGAGAGGATGGTGGCCGTGCGGCGCATGCGCAGGCCCACCCGCAGCGAGCCGAAGGCCGGGCACATCGACTGCGGCTGGTCGTGCGGGCCGGTCGGATAGTCGGCCGCGTACTGCTCGAGCGTCTCGTTCAGGCCCGCGGCGCGGGCGGCGGCGCGCATCGTCTCGGCTCCGCCGTGGCAGCCCGATCCCGCCGCCTCGACCGACCCCGGCGCGGCCGGAGCCGCAGGGGTCGCGGGGCGCGCGACGGTCTCGATGAGCGTCGTCGTCCTGCGGGGCGTTTCGTCGAGGATGGTGGTCATCGATCTACCCCGCTCAGCCGTCGTAGACGATTTCGAGGGAGGGCTTGGTCACCGCATCGACGCCGCACATGTCCTCGTAGGACGCGGGCTGAAGCACGACGTCGCGGCCGACGGTGTCGGACGAGAACAGGTCGAGCAGGCCCTCCGGGGAGAGCGGCGTCGGGTGCATCGGCGGCGCCTCGGCGACAGCCATGCCGAGCTGCTCGAACAGCGAGGCCCACTCGCCACCGGGGCGGCCGATGATCTCGTAGTTGGCGCTCTTGCGGCGGATGTCCTCGTGGGCGGGGATCGCGGCCAGAACCGGGATGCCGACCGCCTGCGCGAAGGCCTGCGCCTCGCCGGTGCCGTCGTCCTTGTTGATGACGAGGCCGGCGACGCCGACGTTGCCGCCGAGCTTGCGGAAGTATTCCACCGCGGAGCAGACGTTGTTGGCGACGTAGAGCGACTGCAGGTCGTTCGAGCCGACGACGATGACCTTCTGGCACATGTCGCGGGCGATCGGCAGGCCGAAGCCGCCGCAGACCACGTCGCCCAGGAAGTCCAGCAGCACGTAATCGAAGCCCCAGTCGTGGAAGCCGAGCTTCTCCAGGAGCTCGAAGCCGTGGATGATGCCACGCCCGCCGCAGCCGCGGCCGACCTCCGGCCCGCCGAGCTCCATGGCGAAGACGCCGTCGCGCTTGAAGCAGACGTCGGAGACGGTGATGTCCTCGCCGGCGAGCTTCTTCTTCGAGGAGGTCTCGATGATCGTCGGGCAGGCCTTGCCGCCGAAGAGCAGCGAGGTCGTGTCGCTCTTGGGGTCGCAGCCGATCAGCAGCACGCGCTTGCCCTGCTGGGCCATCATGTAGCTGAGGTTAGCCAGCGTGAAGCTCTTGCCGATGCCACCCTTGCCGTAGATCGCGATGATCTGCGTCTCCTTCTTGGCGGGCGGCTCTTGCTCGATCGGGGTCACGGCGTTCATGCGGTGCGCCTCCAGTCCAGGATCATCTTCAGGCACGAGGCGTCCTCGAAGGCGGTGCGGTAGGCCCGCGCCGCATCCGAGGCGTTCTCGCGGTGGGTGATCAGGCCGTCGAGGGACAGCGCTCCCGAGGCCACGGCGGATACCGTGGCGTCGAGATCCGCCCGCTGCCATTCGGCCGCGATGCGGATGTGCGCCTCCCTCATGAAGGCCGGGGGAAACGAGAAGCCGAGCGGCTCCGAGTAGAAGCCCGCGAGCACCACCTCGCCGCGGGGGGCGAGGCGCGAGATCAGGGTGTCGAGCAGCTTGCCGTCGCCGGAGACGTCGACGATGGCGCGGTAGTCGCGGCGCGGATCGTCCGCGGAGGCGACCACCCGGTAGCCGAGGGCGCCGTCCATGCGAGCCGGGTTGGTCTCCCACACGGTGGGCGCGCCGCCCTTCGCCACGACGATTCGTGCGATCAGCCGCCCGAGCGCGCCGTGGCCGACGACGAGATCCGGCGTCTCGCCGGCGATCTCGACGGCGTGCCAGGCGGTGGCGGCGAGCGCCAGCAGCGTGCCCTGGGCGAGTCCGTCCGGCCGATCGAGGAAGGCGTCCGGCAGCGGCGTGAGCCGCGCACCCGGGCTCACCAGCCGCGCGGCGGCGCCGCCGAACAGGCCGCGGATCTCGCCGTAGCACCGCGCCCCGGGCACGTAGACGCCCTGCCCGACCGAAAGCCCGCTGTGCGGACCGGCCTCGACCACCCGCCCGACCGATTCGTAGCCGGGCACCAGCGGATACCCCATGCCGGGGAAGGCGGGCATGCGACCCGTATAGAGGAGGCGCTCGGTGCCCGTGGAGATACCCGAGAAGGCGACATCGACGACGACGTCTTCCGGTCCGGGGGCGTCGAGGGCGACCTGCTCGAGGCTCAGGCGCTCGGGCTCGTGAAGAACGACCGCGGTGGTGACTGACATCCTCTGGCCCTCCCTGTTCCGAGCCTCTTGCTTGTGTATGTCAATCTAGCCTGACAGTCTTTGATGTCAATCTAAACCAACACCCGTTGCGGCTACTCCTGACCCCCCGTGTCTCGGGCGTTACGCCTTGACCATGCTCAAACGGTCGCGACGATCAGGCTCGCGACGAGCGGCATCCGGGTTCGTACGAAGCGCGATCGGGAGAAGCCGGCGCGCCCGAGGAGATCGGCGTTCTCCGCAGGGGTCCGCGGGCGTCCGGAGCCCATGGCGAAGAGGTAGAGGCCGAAATAGGCCTGCGTGACCGCGCGCGCGCCGGGCGTCTCGGCCATCGGCTCGCCGACGAGGAGCGTGCCGCCCGCAGGCAGCGCCGCGCGCACGGCCTTCAGGATCGCGAGGGCCTCGTCGTCGTCGTGGTCGTGCAGGATGCGCACGAGGGAGATCGCGTCGGCGCCCATGGGCAGCGGATCGCCGAAGACGCTGCCGCCCACCGTCGCGATTCGGTCGCCGAGCCCGTCGGCGGCGAATCGCGCCGGGGGCGGGCGGGGCCGCGCCGGGCGGGGGGCAAAGTGCAGCGTGGGAGAGGGGGCCCCGCCCCCCCCCCCCCCGCCCGGAAACCC
>NZ_JBQTCJ010000008.1:0-98470 GCF_052380005.1 Salinarimonas sp. NSM | reverse complement strand
GCTCGCGGCGGCACGCGCGGCGAGGGCGTCGAGATCGCGCACGTGGATCGGCTGGCCCGCGCCCTCCGCGACGAGGCGGGCGAGGTCGAGGCCGCGCTCGGCCGCCAGCCGGCGCGCCTTCGGCGAGGCGAGGACGCGACCGTTCGTCGGCGGCGGTGGGGTCGCGGGGGCGCGCTCCGGTTTCGACGCCGGCGCGGGCCGGGTCACCGCCGCCGCTTCCGCGACCGGCTCCGTCGTCGCCGACGGCTTCGGCTCCGGCGGGGAAGCCCCCTCCCCCGGCCCCGTCGGCGCGTCCGGCTTCTGCGCCGCGATAACCGCGATCACCTGCCCGACGGGCACGTCGACGCCGGCAGCGGCGCGGATCTCGGCGACGAAGCCGCCCGCCTGCGCCTCGATCTCCATGGTCGACTTGTCGGTCTCGACCTCGAGCAGCACCTCGCCCGCGGCGATGGCGTCGCCCGGCGCCTTCGCCCAGGAGACGATCAGCCCGGTGTCCTGCGCCATCCCCAGCGCCGGCATGATCACCTCATGCGGCATCACGGATCTCCCCGCGCAGCATCCGGCGCACGGTCGCGACGACGTCGTCGGGGGTGGGCACGGTGAGGTCCTCGAGCGCCGGCGAGAACGGGATCGGCACGTCCATGGCGGCGAGCCGGGCGACCGGCGCGTCGAGGTGGTAGAAGGCCTTCTCCGAGATGCGCGCGGCGATCTCCGCCGAGACGCCGTAGCTGCGGTGGCCCTCGTCGACGACGACGGCGCGGCTCGTCTTGCGCACCGAGGCGAGGATCGTGTCCTCGTCCAGCGGCACGATGGTGCGCGGGTCGACGACCTCGGCCGAGACGCCCTCACCCGCCAGCATCTCCGCGGCGGCGAGCGAGACCTGCACCATCGAGGAGGTGGCCACCAGCGTCACGTCGCGCCCGGTGCGCAGGACGGCGGCCTCGCCGAAGGGGATCAGGTATTCCTCCTCCGGCACCGGCGCCTTGTCCTGGTACATCAGCTTGTCCTCGAAGATCACCACCGGGTCGTTGTCCCGGATGGCGGTCTTCATCAGCCCCTTCGCCTCGTAGGCGGAGGACGGCATCGCCACCTTCAGCCCCGGAATGTGGGCGACGAGCGCGTGCAGCGACTGCGAATGCTGCGCGGCCGAGCGGCGGGTGGCGCCCAGGTTCGTGCGCAGCACCATCGGCACGTTGAGCTTGCCGCCGGACATGTAGCGGGCCTTGGCCGCCTGGTTGCAGAGCTGGTCCATCACCAGGAACAGGAAATCGCCGAACATCAGATCGACGATCGGCCGCGAGCCGGTCAGCGCCGCGCCCACGGCGATCCCGACGAAGCCGGGCTCGGAGATCGGCGTGTCGATGATGCGCTCGGGGCCGAACTCCTCGACGAGCCCGGAGAGCACCTTGAACGGCGTGCCGGCCTCGGCGACGTCCTCGCCGAGCAGGAAGATCGTCGGGTCGCGGCGCATCTCCTCGGCGATCGCCTCGTTGACGGCCTTGGCCAGGGTGATCTCACGCATGATGAAGCTCCTCGCGGCGTCCGTCGGCCGTGCCGGGGCGCTCGTAGACGTGCACGTCGACCTCGTCGGCCGGCGGGTAGGCGGCGGCCTCGGCATACGCGACGGCATCCTCCGCCTCCCGGCGCACGCGCTCGCCGATGGCGACGAGGTCGTCGGCGCCGGCGATGCCTTCGCCCTCCAGCCACTTGCCGAAATTGAGGATCGGGTCGCGGGTCTCCTTCCAGAGCGCTTCCTCGTCCTTGGGCCGGTAGTAGGCGCGGTTGATGTCGCCGACGTGGTGTCCGTGCCAGCGATAGGTGTCGAGCAGCACGAAGAACGGCCCCTCGCCCTTGCGCGCCCGCGCCACGAGATCGCGGGTCAGGCGGTTGACGGCGAGCACGTCCTGGCCGTCGACCTGGTGCGTCTCGATGCCGAAGGCGGCGGCGCGGGCGCAGAGGTCGCCGGCCGCCATCTCGTCGGTGCGGGTGTACTCGCCGTAATGGTTGTTCTCGCAGGCGTAGATCACGGGCAGCTTCCACAGCGCCGCCATGTTCATCACCTCGTAGAGCAGCCCCTGGCCCAGCGCCCCGTCGCCGAAGAAGCACACCGTCACCGCGCCGGTGCCGAGGCGCTTGGCCGAGAGCGCCGCGCCGGTGGCGATGCCGGCGGAGCCGCCGACGATGGCGTTGGCGCCGAGATTGCCGTTGGCCTGATCGGCGATGTGCATCGAGCCGCCCTTGCCGCGGCAATAGCCCTCCGCCTTGCCGAGCAATTCGCAGAACATCTCCTTGAAGTCCGCGCCCTTGGCCACGCAATGGCCGTGGCCTCGATGGGTCGAGGTGATGTGGTCGCTCTGCTCCAGCGCCTCGCAGATTCCCACCGCGACGGCCTCCTGGCCGGTATACATGTGGGTGAGACCCGGCATCTTCGCCGAGAGGTAGAGCTGGTTGGCGTTGTCCTCGAAGGCGCGGATCCGCGCCATCTGCTCGTAGAGGCGCAGGTACTCGGCCGTGTTGTCGGTGGCGTTCATGTCGTCCTCGGATTTCCGGCGAGCGGGCCTCAGTAGCGGTTGGCGATCGGCAGCTCCTCGGCGGGGAAGAGGCTGATCACCTGGCAGCCCTTGTCGGTGACGACGACCTCCTCCTCGATGCGCGCGGCGGAGTAGCCGTCGGTCGCCGGGCAGTAGGTCTCCAGCGCGAAGACCATGCCGGTCTGGATCTCCATCGGGTTCTCCAGCGAGACGACCCGGCTGATGATCGGGCGTTCGTGGAGCGCGAGCCCGAGCCCGTGGCCGAACTGCAGGCCGAAGGCGGAGAGCTCGTCGGGGAAGCCGAACTCGTGCGCCTCGGGGAAGGCGCGGGCGACGACGTCCGTGCCCACGCCCGGCTTGATCAGGGCGATGGCCGCGTCGAGCCAGTCCCGGCACTTGACGTAGGCGTCCCGCTGCGCGGGCGTGGAGCGGCCGACGTTGAAGGTGCGATAGTAGCAGGTGCGGTAGCCCTGGTAGCTCTGCAGGATGTCGAAGAAGGCCTGGTCGCCGGGGCGGAAGTATCGGTCGGTGAAATTGTGCGGATGCGGGTTGCAGCGCTCGCCGGAGATGGCGTTGATGGCCTCGACGTCGTCCGAGCCCATCTCGTAGAGCATCTTGTTGGCCATGGCGACGATATCGTTCTCGCGCACGCCCGGCTTCATCTCCTCCCAGATCATGTGATACACGCCGTCGACCATGGCGGCCGCCTGGTTGAGCAGGTGGATCTCGTCGACGTTCTTGATCTCGCGTGCGTCGAGCATGACCTGCTGGCCGTCGACGATGTTCAATCCCGCCTTCTGCAGCTCGAACATCATCGCCGTCTCGGCGTAGTCGAGCCCCACGGGCATGTCGCCGACGCCGGCCTTGCGGATCAGGCTCGCGATCTCCTCGGCGTAGCGCTTCATCAGCCCGAAGGAGGGCGGGATCGTGCCGCGCATGCCCACCACGCCGGCGAGGCAATGCTCCGGGTCGAGCCAGTCGCAGCTCTCGCGATGGTGCACGGCGGCCGAGCCGAAGTCCCAGACGTACGGCTCCTCGTCGCCGGCGAGCAGCGCGAAGCGGCACATCTTGTCGCGCTCCCACTCGCCGATCTTGGTGCCCGACACGTAGCGGATGTTGTTGACGTCGAACAGGATCAGCGCGCCGCATTCCGAGTTCTTCAAGGCCTGGCGGGCGCGGGAGAGCCGGTAGCGGCGCAGGCGGTCGTGGTCGACGCGCCGCTCGAAGTCGACGGCGGTGTGGCCGAGCGCGGGGATGTGGCGATCCCAGCGCCAGTTCGGGTCGAGGTCGCCCGGCTGGAGGATGCGCGGGCTCAGGGCGGACGTGTCTCGCATGAGGATCTCCTTCGCGCCCCGCGTCGAGGCGCGTCGTCCGCCCCGGGCGGACCTGTTCGAGGATGTCGGATGGCGCCGCGCGCGTGTGTCACCGCGCGGCGTGGGCTCGGGTCACTGCATGACCATGCCGCCGTCGATGAGGATGAGCTGGCCCGTCATGTAGTCGGAGTCCCGGCTCGCCAGGAACGCGGCGGTGCCCACCACGTCCTCGGGGTACGAGTAGCGCTTCATCAGGATCATGTTGCGCGCCAGGCTGTCCATGGACTCGCCGGGCTTGTCGAACTTGCCGATCTCGACGAGGTCCTTGTCGAGCTGCTCCCACAATTCGGTGCGCACCACGCCCGGCCCGTAGCCGTTCACCGTGATGTTGTGGTCGACGAGCGCGCGGGCGCCACCGGTGATCATGGCGAGCACCGCGTGCTTCGAGCAGCAATAGGGCACGACGTCGTCGAACGTGGTGCGCGAGGCGATGGAGCCGACGTTGATGATCTTGTAGGGCCCCTGCTCGGGCCCCTGGGCGATCATCTGGCGCGCCGCCTCCTGCATGCCGAGCAGCACGCCCTTGGCGTTCACGTTCATGATCAGGTCCCAGTTCTCCTCGTCGATGTCCATGAAGAACCGCGGCTTGTTGAGGCCGGCGTTGAGGAGGGCGACGTTGAGCGAGCCGAAGGCCTCCACGGTGGCGGCCACCGCGGCGGCGTTGTCGGCGCGCTTCGTGACGTCGAGCTTCATCGCGATGGCGCGGCCGTAGCCCTCGGCATTGATCCGCTCGGCCACCGCCTTCGCACCGGCCTCGTTGACGTCGCCCAGGCAGACGTTGGCGCCCTGGGCCGCGTAGTGCTCGGCGATCGCCGCACCCATGCCCTGGGCGGCGCCGGTGATCAGCACGTTCTTGCCCTTCAGTCGTTCGCGATCCATGGGTCTTCTCCTTCAGAGTTCTTCGCCCGTATCGTTCGGCTCAGTATCGCCCGGCCACGCGCATCAGCGCGTCGGCGCGGGCCTGGGCGTCTTCCAGCGCCGCCGCCGGCGACTTGCGGCGGCAGAGCATGTCGTGGATCTCCTCGCCGAGGATCGCGGTGATCTCGGCGAACTCGGGCGCGGGAGGGCGCGGCCACAGCTGCAGCGCGCCGGCGCGGGCCAGGTCGTCGACGGCGCCGACGATGGGCGAGAGCGCCCGCACGTCCGGATCGGCGCTCACGCTGAAGCGCGGGCACACCCGCGAGCCGTTGGTGATGTAGAGCTTGCAGGCTTCCGCCGAGGTGAGGAGGCGCACGGCGTTCTCGGTGGCGAGCCGCCGCTCCTCGGAGAGGTTCGCGGGGATGCCGAGCACGTAGCCGCCCACGGGCGCGATCGAGCGCCGGCCCGGCGCGCCGGGATGGGGCACGTATTCGGTCGTGCCGTGCGCGGGCGAGGACGGGTCGAGCTCGAAATAGGGTGCGAGCAGCGAGTAGCCGTAGGCCATCGCCACCTCGCCCGAGGCGTAGGCCTTGACACGCTCGAACCAGGACATCGAGAGCACGCCCGGCGCGGAGACGTCGAGGAGCTCCATCAGGAAGTCCGCCGCGCGCCGCCCGCCCTCGCTGTCGATCATCGGGCGCAGGCGCTCGCCGGTGAGGTCGAACGGGTCGAAGCCGTCGCCGCGCCGGCGCAGGTTCACCACCGGCTGGCCGAAATCGGCCATGGCGAAGATGAAGGTGTGGCCGAGCGGCGTGCCGCGCGCGCCGTTCCAGGCGATGCCGCGCAGGTTCCGCGCCGGCCGATGCAGCGCTCGTGCGGCGGCGAGCAGGTCGACCGTGGTGCGCGGCGCTTCGAGACCGGCCTCGTCGAACAGGTCACGCCGGTAGAACAGGAGCTCCGGCGTCGTCTGGATCGGCATGCCGTAGGGCTCGCCGCGGTGCATGCAGCCCTGCCAGCCGGCGGGGTGGAAGTCGGCGAGGTCGAAATCCTCCCGCGCGACGCAGTCCGCGAGCGGCGCGAGCACGCCCTTCTCGGCGAACTCGCCGATCCAGGGCAGGTCGACGGCGATGATGTCGTAGGCCGAGGACGCGCGCTCGGCATTGGCCAGAGCCTCGAGCCGCAGCCGGTCGATGGAGAGCGCGCGGTTGCGGATCGAGACGCCGAGCAGATGCTCGAACTGCCGCTTGAGGCTGTCCATCGCCATGAAGGTCGGGTCGGCGTGGACGAGGATGCGCAACGGCCCCGTGATGCCGAGCGGCTCGGTGCGCGCCGCCGGCAGCGGGACCACCCGCGCCTTCAGGTAGGATCCGCCGAAATAATAGTCCGCGACGTCGCCCTTGGCGGCGAGGCCCAGCGCGCGGCCGATCGACAGCTTGATCCGGTGGGCGTAGTCCCCGAACGCCTCGATCAGGGCCGGGCTCGGGTGCAGCGAGAAGGTCTTGCCCGAGGCCGAGCGCGGGCGCTGATCGACGAGGCCGCGCTCGGTCATGTCGCCGATGCGCCGCATGGCGGTGGCGTAGGGCGCGCCAGACGCGGCGGCGAGGGAGGAGATCGTGGTGAGCTTGCCCTCGATGTGGTTGCGCATGAGGAAGAGGCTCATGCTCAGGTACGGATCGGGCGTGAACAGCGGCAAGACGCTCGCGCCCTCGGCCTCGATCTCCTCGAGGAAGTCCATGAAGGCGAGCATCTCGTCGGGCGTGAAGGCCTGGCGCTCGCCGGGGGGAAGCGCACCGGCCGCGCGCCCCTTGCGCGGCAGCGCGGCGCCGAAGCCCTCCTCCGGGCGCGTGGTGCGGCGCATGGTGCTCATGCGCGCCCCCCGGCAGAACCTTCGGCGGCCCAGATCATTCCGCGGCGGATGATCTCCGTGACCTGCGGCGTCTCGAGATCGTCCACCGTGTGGCCGATGGAGCAGTAGAACACCCGGCCCTTGTCCCACCGCCGCGTCCAGACGACGGGGACGGTCGCGCCCTCGATCCACCAGAGGTGCTCGCCGGAGAAGGTCGTCGTGGCCAGCACCTCGTTCGAGGGATCGACCAGCATGTAGTACTGCTCGGAGTGGAGCCGGAAGCTGTCGATCCCCTCCACGATCGGGTGGTCGGGCCGGGTGATGGTCACGTCGTAGTCGACGAAGTCGTCCGACGGGACCGGGTTGTCCGGCCAGCCCGGCGGGTGGGCGACGAACTGGCCGCCGATCAGGAAATGGTAGGTCGGCCGGTCGCGGAAGGCGTCGCCCATGTGGCCGTGCCAGCCGGCGATGCCGGTCCCGCTCGCGATCGCGGCGAGGAGGCCGTCCTCCTGCGCCTTGGTCATGTTGCCGAACTCGGGTCGATGGGCCGAGCGCGCCGAGGACCAGATCGGCACGACGAGATCGACGTCGCGCATGGCGTCGGCATGCTCCAGCGGCTCGAGGCTGTCGTGGCTCTCGACCGTGAAGCCGTTCGAGGAGAGGAGGTCGTCGGCCCATTTGCGGAAGGCCTCGGGCTCGTGGCCCTCCCAGCCGCCGACGAAGAGCATGGCTTTCATGAGGACCTCCCCAACCGGCGCATGAACGGAACCACGGCGGCCATGTCCTCGCCGCCCAGCCCGGCGGCGGAGGCCTGCTCGAGGACGGCGCGGGTGACGCGCGCCTGCGGCATCGCCACGCCGCCCGCCTCGCCGAGCGCGAGCGCGAGACCCATGTCCTTGAGCGCGAGATCGAGGGCGAAGGCCACGGGATGGGCCTGCGGCTCGAGGTAGAGCGGCTTGCGGTAGCCGAGCATCGGCGCCGCCGCGGCGGAATTCTCGATCACGGCGAAGGCGTCGCGGGTCGCGATCCCGGCGCTCTCGGCGAGCGCCAGCGCCTCGGCGAGCGTCTGGTTGAGGCCGTGGATCAGGCTGTTGACGACGATCTTCATCGTCGCTCCGGTGCCCAGCGGGCCGGTCTCCAGCACGACGCGCCCCATGGCGTCCAGCGCCGGGCGCGCCCTCTCGACGTCCTTCGGATCGCCGCCGGCCATGATCGCGAGCGACCCCGCCCGCGCGGCGTCGACGCTGCCGGACACCGGCGCGTCGATCAGCGCACCGCCCCGCGCCGCGAGCGCCGCGCCGAGGCGACGCACGTGGTCGGGGGAGATCGTGGACATCTCGACGAAGAGCCGGCCCGACGCCGCTTCGGCGAGCCCGCCGGGGCCGAGATGCAGCGCCTGGGAGGCCGCGTCGTCGGCGACCATGGCGATGACGACGTCGCTCGTCTCCGCGAGGGCCGAGGGGCTCGTCGCGACCCGCGCCCCGCTCTCGCGGGCGAAGGCCTGCGCCTTCTCCGCCGTGCGGTTCCAGACCGCGAGCTGGAAGCCGGCCCGCGCCAGCCGCGCCGCCATCGGCGCGCCCATGCGGCCGAGCCCCGCGAAGCCTATGCGGATCGGCGCGCTCATAACCCGGAAATCGCCTGCACGAGGGCGTCCTCCGTCACGGTGTCGGCGTCGAACTCGGCGGCGAGGCGGCCGTGGTAGAGAGCCAGGATCCGGTCGGAGACGCCGAGCACCTCGGGCATCTCGGACGAGATCATCAGCACCGCCATGCCGCCCGCCGCGAGCTCGCGGATCAGCTTGTGGATCTCGGACTTCGAGCCGACGTCGATGCCGCGCGTCGGCTCGTCGATGATCAGCACCTTCGGCGCGGTGCCCAGCCACTTGCCGAGCACGACCTTCTGCTGGTTGCCGCCCGAGAGGTTCACGACCGGCGTGCGCCAGCTCGGCGACTTCAGCGCGAGGCGCTCCGCATAGCGATCGTAGATCGCCTGCTCGGCCGAACGGTCGAGCCAGCCCGCGCGGGAGACGGTCTCGAGCTGGGAGAGGGACATGTTGTCCCGGCAGCTCATCGAGAGCACGAGGCCCTGCTCCTTGCGGCTCTCGGGCGCGAGCGCGATGCCGTGGGCGATGGCGTCGGGCGGGGAGTTGATCGAGACCACCTCGCCGTCGCGGCGGATCTCGCCGGCGTCGGGCGCGCGCAGGCCGAAGATCGTCTCGGCGATCTCGGTGCGCCCGGCGCCGATGAGGCCGTACATGCCCACGACCTCGCCCGCGCGCACGCCGAACGACACGTCGCGGAAGAGATCCCCGCAGGAGAGGCCCTTGACCTCGAGCGCCATCTTCCCCGCGGGGCGGGCCTGCGCCCGGCTGCGGGGCTCGAGCGCGCGGCCGATCATCAGGCGGGTGACCTCGTCCTCGGTCGTCTCGGCGGTGACGAGCGTGCCGCGCACGGCGCCGTCGCGAAGCACGGTGATGCGGGCGGACAGCGTGAAGATCTCGTCCATCCGATGCGAGATGTAGACGATGCCGACGTTCTCCGCCTGGAGCGAGCGGATCACGTCGAACAGCACCACCTTCTCGGCGTCGGTGAGCGAGGCGGTGGGCTCGTCGAACACGACGATCTTGGGCGTGAACACCAGCGCACGGCCGATCTCGACCATCTGCCGGTTGGCGATCGACAACGTCTCGACCTTGTCGGAGGCGGCGAAGCGGCAGCCCAGGCGGTCGAGGATGCGCCCGGCATCCGCGTAGAGCTTGCGGAAGTCGACGAAGCCCAGCGCCCGGCGCGGCAGCGAGCCGAGGAAGATGTTCTCGGCGACCGTCATCTCCGGCGCGAGCGAGAGCTCCTGGTGGATCAGCACGATGCCCAGGTGCTTCGCCTCGTGCGGGCCGGACACCCGGATCGGCTCGCCTTCGAGGTGGATCCGGCCGCGATCGGCCTGGTGGTTGCCGGCGAGCACCTTCATCAGGGTGGACTTGCCGGCCCCGTTCTCGCCGAGCAGCGCGTGGACCTCGCCGGCGCGGACGTCGAGCGAGACGTCGTCGAGCGCCTTCACGCCGGGGAACGTCTTCGTCACGCCGTCGATGTGCAGCAGGGGCGCGCGGGTCGCGCGCTCGGCGAGCTCGGCCTGCGTGTGGTGCGCGAGCGTTCTCACAGCCTCACCTCCCCGGCTTCGCGGCGGTTGATCCGCGCGTCGACGAGCAGCACCGCGATCAGGATGACGCCCATCACGACGAGGACGTAGAAGGCGGGCACCTGCATCAGGTTCATGCCGTTGCGCAGCACGCCGATGGTGAGCACGCCGCCGAGCGTACCGAGGATCGACCCCACCCCGCCCGTGAGCTTGGTGCCGCCGAGCACGACGGCGGTGATCACCCACAGCTCGTAGTTCGTGCCGAGATTGGGCGTCGAGGCGCCCATCTGGGTGGAGAGCGTGATTCCCGCGAGCGCGGCGAAGAAGCCGACGACGACGAAGTTCGCCACCATGTGCCGGCCCACGCGGATGCCGGCGTTCTCCGCCGCCTCGCGGTTGCCGCCCACAGCATAGGCGTTGCGCCCGTGGCTCGTGCGGGTCATCACCACGTGCATGACGAGCGTCAGCGCGAGGAAGATCCAGGCCAGCGTCGGCACGCCCGCGACGGACGACATGCCGAAATCGGCATAGGCGAAGTCCATCGAGAAGAAGGACTGCTCGCCGGTGTAGACGAAGACCAGGCCGCGCACGCCCATCATCGCGCCGAGCGTGACGATGAAGGCGTCGACGCCGGTCTTCCACACGATCACGCCGTTGAGGAAGCCGAGCGCCATGCCGGCGCCGAGCCCCACCAGCACCGCGGGCACGATGCCGAGATCGGCCTGGAGCCCCACCGCGAGGCTCGCGGCGAGCGCGACGACGGCGCCGACCGAGAGGTCGATGTTGCCGTTGATCATCACGACCGTCATCCCGAGCGCGATCAGGCCGATCGTCGAGGTTTGGATCAGGATGTTGGTGAAGTTGCCGACGGCGAAGAAGCTGTCCGCGAACACCGAGAAGAAGGCCACGCAGGCGATCAGGATCAGCCAGATCGGGGGCACGCGGGAGAGGAGGCGAAGCGGGCTCGCGGTCATGGTCGGCCTCCCTCAGCTCGTCGTGGTGAACAGGCGCCCGCGCTTCGACGCGACGTCGAGCCAGACCGCGAGGATGATGACGACCCAGGTGACGAGCCACTGCGTGTAGTAGGGGTAGCCGAGCAGAAGCAGGCCGTTCTGGATGAAGCCGAGGATCAGCACGCCGATCACCGTCTTCGGCACCGAGCCCGAGCCGCCGAGCAGCGAGGTGCCGCCGAGGATCACGCCGGCGAGCACGACGAGCTCGTAACCCTGGCCGACGTTGTTCTGGCTGCCCATGACGCGGCTGCCGAGGATCAGCGCCGCGCAGCCGGTGCAGAAGGCCGAGATCAGGTAGGTCGAGAACACGACCCGCGCCCGGCGCACGCCGGAGAAGGCGGCGGCGGTGGGGTTTCCGCCCACCGCGAAGACCTTGCGGCCGAAGCTCGTGCGGGTGAGCACGACGTGGAAGACGACGGCGAGCACGAGGAAGATCCAGGTCGGCACGGCGATGCCGAGGAGGAAGTCGCGCCCGAAGAAGGCGAACCAGGTGCCCTCCTGGTCGACGATGTCGACGTTCTGCCCGCCGGAATAGATCAGCGTCAGCCCCTGGATGGCGGACAGCATGCCGAGCGTCACGATCAGCGAGTTGAGCCGCGCGAAGCCCACCAGGAGCCCGTTGACGCAGCCCACGGCCAGCGCGGCGGCGAACATGATCAGGATCGCCGGGCCGGGGCCGATCTCGTCGTGCAGGTCGACGACGAGCACCGTGGTGAAGGAGAGGAGCGAGCCGACGGAGAGGTCGAGGTTTCCGCCGATCACGACGATGGTCACGCCCACCGCGATGGTGCCGATGATCGCCACCTGGCGCAGGACGGTGGAGACGTTGTCCACGCTCGCGAAGCGATCGCTGGCCAGCGAGAAGGCGACCAGGAACAGCGCGAAGGCGATCAGGAGGCCTTTCGTCTGCAGGAGATGGATGACGGTCTCTCGTGTGGGCCGCGTGTCGCGCCCCACGGGCACGGCGAGCGTGCCGTCGCCCTTCACCTCGGTCTTCGCCATGATCCGTTTCCTCCGACGCCCACGCAGCCCACCGGGGCTCGCGATGCGCCTCGCGGTGCGCGGACTCTGCGTTCCGTCGCGCCGCTCGTGACGACTCGAGTCTATCCGAAATGGATGTCCTGCGAGCGCCGGCCGCGCCGGCGCCCGCAGGTCCGTCGCGATCCGCTCAGAAGACCGGCCGGTCGAAGTCGCCCATGTTGTCCTGCGTGATCTTCGGCGTATCGAAGTAGTTCAGGAACGGAACTTCCTCGCCCATGACGACGGCCTTGGCCGTGGCCAGCGCGTTGCGGGCGTCCTCGACCGGGGACTGGTAGACGGAGCCCCAGTACTCGCCTCGCTCCATCGCGTCGTAGCCGACCGCGAAGTTGGTCGCGCCGATGAAGACGAGGTCGTCGCGGCCCGCCGCCTTGGCGGCGTTGAGCGCGCCGACGCCCATGTTGTCGTCGCCGGAATAGACGCCGTCGATGTCGTCGTACTTGGTGAGGAAGTTCTCCATCACCCGCTGGGCCTTCTCGCGGTTCCAGTCGCCCGGCTGCGTCTCGACGATCTCGACGTCGGGGCAGGATTCGGCGAGGGCGTCCTCGAAGCCCTTCTGCCGCTCGATCGCGGTCGTGTAGCCGGGCTGGCCGGCGATCTGCACCACACGGCCGGCATTGTCGAGCGCGTCGCACATCATCTCGGCGGCGTACTGGCCCTGCGTGATGTTGTCCGGGCCGGAGAACGAGGCGATGAAGTCGAAGCCGGCTTCCGCGATCTGGCTGTTCGTCACGACGACCGGGATGCCGGCCTGATGCGCCTGGCGCACGACGGGCACGACGGCCTGGCCGTTCGTCGGCCAGATGATGATGGCGTCGACGCCCTGCTGGATCAGGTCCTGAACCTGCCCGATCTGGCGGGCGACGTCGCCGCCGGCGTCGAGCACCACGGCCTCGACCTGCGGGTCGGCCTCCGCGGCCTCGATGAAGGCCTGCTCGTAGGTGGTCTGGTAGCTGTCGACGCCGACGTTGTTCTGGGTGATGCCGATGCGGATCGGCTCCTGCGCGGCGGCGGCGCCGACGAGCGCGACGGAGCCGAGCAGCGACGTGACGAGGGCACGTTTCATGGTTCTTTCCTCCCTGGGCGTTGCCTGCTGCGGTCTTCGTCGAGCGATCCGCATCGGCCACTGCGGCTACCGTACAGGAACGAAATCCGGATCGTGCCGCTGTTCTATCCACAATGGATAAAGGCGGGCCCGCCACGGGAGGGCGATCTCGCCCGGATATCCAGATTGATGCGGCCCTGCCGACGCCCTCGCGTGCGGCGTCGCGCCCCGCCCCCCGGGGTCGGCGGGGATGAACGGGGCGCTTGGGAGGTTGCGTCCATTTCACGCCCGGGCGGTCATCCCCACCGATGGCGGGACGGGGGCGTCGCGATGGTGGCGCGCTTGGGCGACCGCACGCCGACGGCCAGGGCATCGCGCTCCAGGGCGTCTACGCCATACTCGGGCGCAGCCTGCACGACGGCTGGCGCGCGAATGCCGAACGACGGCGTCGCGTCACAGCTCGTTCACCGCCCGGGCCTGCTTGAGCCCCTTGCGCACGAAGCCGAACATCGGAAGAACCGCGACGACGAACGCGACCGACAGGATCGTGAGCGCGATCGGTCGATCGAGGACGTACTCCCACGACCCGCGGCCGAGCATCAGCGTCTGGCGCAGGTTGGTCTCGATGGGACCTCCGAGCACGAAGGCGAGGATCAGCGGAGCGGAATCGAAACGCAGCTTGCGCAGGACGTAGCCGACGACGCCGAAGAAGAGCAGCGCGCCCACGTCGAAGACGCTGTTGTTGATGGAGTAGGCGCCGATGATCATGAACAGGATCAGGGGTGCATAGAGATAGCGGTACGGAACGCGCAGGAGCTGCACCCACAGGCCGACGAGCGGCAGGTTCAGGGCGAGCAGCATCACGTTGCCGACGTACATGGAGGCCACCACGCCCCAGAAGATCTCGGGGTTGGTCTGGATCATCAGCGGCCCAGGCGTGACGCCGTAGAGGATGAGCGCGCCGAGCAGGATCGCCGTCACCGGGTTGCCCGGAAGGCCGAAGGTCAGGAGCGGGATGAAGGAGCCCGTCGCGCCGGCATTGTTCGCCGCCTCGGGCCCGGCCACCCCCTCGATGGCCCCCTTCCCGAAGCGGCTCGGATCCTTGGCGATGCGCTTCTCGAGCGCGTAGGAGACGAAGGAGGCGAGCGTCGCGCCGCCGCCGGGAAGCAGCCCGACGAGGAAGCCGAGCACCGACCCCCGCGCGATCGGGCCGGCCGAGGCCTTCCAGTCGTCGCGGCTCGGCAGGATGTGGTTCACGGGCACGGCCTGGACGCTGCGATGCGCCAGGCGCTCGAGGTTGAAGAACACCTCGCCCAGGCCGAAGATTCCCATCGAGATCGTCACGATGGAGATCCCGTCGATCAGCTGCGGCACGCCGAAGGCGTAGCGCACCTCGCCGGTGATCACGTCCTGGCCGACCATGCTCAAGAGCAGCCCGGTCACGATCATGATCAGCGACCGGACGACGGAGCCCCGCGCGAGGACCAGCAGCACGATGAAGCCGAGCAGCATCAGCGCGAAGTATTCCGGCGGCCCGAACCGCACCGCGAAGGCGATCAGCGGCATCGACACGAGCGCGATGCCGAAGGCGCCCGCCGTGCCCGCGATGAACGAGCCCAGCGCCGCCATGCCGATCGCCGGGCCGGCGCGGCCCTGCTGAGCCATGCGGTAGCCGTCGATGCAGGTCACGACGCTCTGCGCCTCGCCGGGTATGTTGACGAGGATCGCGGTCGTGGAGCCGCCGTAGCTCGCGCCGTAGTAGATGCCCGCGATCATCACGATGGCGGTGACCGGATCGAGCCCGATCGTGAGCGGAAGCAGGATGGCGATCGTGGCGGTGGGCCCGAGCCCCGGCAGGACGCCGATGAGCGTGCCGACGAGCGCGCCGACGAAGCAGAAGAGCAGGGTCTCGGGCGAGAGGATGGCGACGAAGCCGCCGAGAAGGCCTTCCATGCGTCACCCCCAGATCGCGCCGACCGGCAGGCGGACGTCGAGCGCGAGAACGAACAGAGCCCAGGCGAGAGCCGTCACGCCGATGCCGGAGAGGACCGGGGCGAGCGAGAGCGGCTTCTTGGCGCCGAGCATGAACAGGAGCGCCATCAGGATACTGGTGGCGAGAATGAAGCCGAGCCACGAGAGGACCGCGGCGTAGGCCGCGATCAGCGCGGCCGCGACGGCGACGCGGCCCTGGCCGAACGTGTCGACGGGACCGTCCGTATCCTCCTCGGAGGCCGCGCCCCCGGCGAGCGTCCGCCAGATCAGGGCGAGCGCGAGCACGAGCAGCGCGCACGACAGCAGGATCGGCATCGCACCGGCTCCGGGCAGCCGCGTAGAGCCCATCGGCAGGTCGTACGCGAGCGCGATCCCGGTCGCGCCGAGGGCGGCGAAGGCGCAGCCGGCGATCAGGTCGCGGGCGCGGGACATGGGGCTATCTCCTCGATCTCGTGTCCGCGAGCGGTGGTCCCGCTCGCGGGTCGTGGACGGAGCCGGGGCTCCGTCCGTCCGGCATGCCGATCGCGCGCCACGTCGGGGGGGCGATGCGCGCGTTCGGCCGTGCGCCCACTCAGCGTACGCTCACTTGGCCATGCCGAGCGCGGCGAGCAGGTCGGCGTAGAACGCGTCCTCGCGGGTGAGCTCCTCGGCGAAGGCGTCCGCACCGAGGAAGGCGACCTCCGTGAGCGAGTTGCGGGCATGCTGCTGGAAGGCCTCGGACGCCGCGGCCTCCTCGAAGGCGCTCTCCAGCGTCGCGATCGCCTCCGCCGGCGTGCCTGCCGGAGCCCACACGCCGATGTTCGGCGGCATCGAGAGGTCGACCCCGCCCTCCTGGAGCGTCGTCACGTCCGGGACGACCGAGGCGCGCGCGTCGCCGAACTGCGCGATGGCGACGAGGTTGCCGCCCGCGACCTGCGGCATCAGCGCGGACGCGAAGCCGAGCACCAGATCGATCGTGCCGCCGACCGTCGCCGCCACCGCCGGCGTCACGCCCTGGAACGGGATGTGGTTGAGCTCGACGTCCGCGGCCCGGGCGAAGGCCTCGCCGGCGAGATGGGTCGCGCCGCCGGTACCCGCGCTCCCGAAGGTGACGATGCCCGGATTGGCCTTCGCGTAGGCGACGAGCTCCTCGAGCGTGCCGAACGGCGCGTCGGTGCGCGCGGCCATCATGTTGGGTCCGGCCGTGATACGCGCGACGGGCACGAGATCCGCGAAGCCGTAGGGCAGATCCTGCTGATGCGGCGCCACCGTCTGCACGGAGCTGACGCCGAACAGGAGCGTATGGCCGTCGGCCTCCGACGACTTGGCGACGAAGTTGGCGCCCACCGTGCCGCCGGCCCCCGGCCGCGTCTCGACGAGCACCGTCTGGCCGAGGATGCGCTCGAGCTCGGGCGCGAGCGTGCGCGCGAGCGTGTCCGTCGCTCCGGGCGAGTACGGCACCACCAGGGTGATCGTGTCGTTGGGGAAGGCGGCGGCGCCCGTCGCCGCCGTCGCCGCCAGGGCGAGGCCGGCCGCGCCGGCGATGAGGGTGCGTCTCGTGAACATGTCGGTCCTCCCGATCCTGGCAGCTCTGGTGCACGGGCGCATCGCCCGCCGCCTCCCCCGGCAGCTGCCTCAGCCGGCGGTTTGCGTCTTTCTTCCCTCGACGGCGGCGGCCGCGGCCGCGCGCCCGGCGAGGAATCCGAGCCCCAGCGCGGCCAGGAGGCCGTTGCCGGAAACATAGCCCCCGGGGCCGTCGCGCCCGCTGACGCCGGCGGCGGCGCCGCCCGCGGCGTACAGGCCTGCGATCGGCACGCCAGACGCGGCGAGGACCCGCGCCTGCGCGTCGACGGCGAGGCCGCCCTGGGTGTGGAACAGCGCCGGCGCGATCCGCGTCGCGACGAACGGGGGCTCGAGCGCACCGATCCCGAAGGTGGTTCGCCCGAACGGGTCGCGCGCCTCGCCGAGCGCCGCCGCGCGGGCCGCGGCGAGGGTTGCGGCGAGCGCGTCCGCATCGAGGGCGAGACGGGCGGCGAGCGTCGCGAGATCCGGCGCCTCGATCGCCCCGCCCGCGGCGACGAGCTCGGCGAACTCCTCCTGCCCTGCGGCCGTGAGATCCCTGACGCGGGTGTCGTAGACGACGACCGCACGCCCGCCGGCGGCCAGGAGCGGCGCGACGAAGGCGGAGTAGCCCAGCGTCTCGTCGGCGAAGCGGCGCCCGCTCTCGTCCACGACGAGCCCGCCCTTCTCGACCACGGTCCAGGTGACGAGCGCGCCGTGCGGCTGCGCCAGCGCCGAATGCCCCTGGTACGCTCCGAGGTTCGCCATGCGGGCGCCGAGCGCCTCGCCCCAGAGGACGGCCTCGCCCTCGCTCGTGCCGGCGCCCGCATGAGCGAGACCGGCGGCCTCCGGGCACAGGCGCGCCTTGAGGGCGGCGTTGGCCCCGAAGCCGTTCGTCGCGAGGACGACGGCGTGCGCGGCGATGTCGGTCGTCGCCCCGGCGCGGGTCCGCGCGCGGGCTCCGCGGACGGATCCGTCCCGATCGGTGAGCAGCGCGACGCAGGGATTGCCGAGCGCCACCGGCACGGCGCGCTCCGCGGCCGCGCGCTCGAGGTCGCGCAGGAGATCGGCCCCGCGCCGGGACGGCGGGGCGTGGAGGCGGTTCACCGAATGCCCGACGTGCCGGTACGTCTCGACCAGCCCGAGGCGCACCCCGGCCACGTCGACCAGCCATTCGACGAGTGGCGCCGAAACCTCCGCCAGACGATCGACGAGGTGATCCGCCTCGTGCGCACCGCCGACGCGCCGCAGATCGTCCGCGAAGCGACGGGGATCGTCGCTCACGCCGGCGGCGCGCTGGAAGCGCGTGCCCGCCGCCGGAATCGATCCGCTGGAGAGGCCCGTGTTGCCGGCCAGGCGCTCGCCCTTCTCCAGGACGGCGACCTCGGCGCCCGCCTCGGCGGCCGCGAGCGCCGCCACGAGGCCGGCACCGCCGGCGCCGACCACGAGCACGTCGACCGTGAGGTCGGGCGCGCGCCCGGCCTCGCTGCTCGCCTCGACCCAGGGCGCGGGGAGGACGCGCGGAGCCATCGACGCACCCATGTCAATCTCCGCGGCGCGCGCCGTACTTCGCCTCGAGGGCGGAGGTGACGAGGAGCTTCTCCTCGAGCGCCCGGATCCCGTCGAAGCCCATCAGGCTCCAGATCTCGTCGATGGAGACGAGGAGGTCGGGGCGGTTCGCGGGCACGCCGGTGTCGGCGACCTCGCGCATGATCCGCAGGGCCTCCTTCATGCCCTTGATCGCGGCGGCGGGCAGCATCCGCGGCAGGCTGATGCGCCGGACCCCGAGCGCCTTCAGGCGCGGGATCGGCACGAGAGGCGACGTCGGACGCTCGCGGATCCCGAAACCCATGTTCACGGTCACCGGCACGCCCGCCGCCTCGACGATGCGCGCGATGTCGTCCTCCGAGCGCACCGCGTCGGGGAAGATCATGTCCGCGCCGGCCTCGGCGTACAGCCGCACGCGCGCCATGGCGCCCTCGATGCCCTCCATCGCGAGGCTGTCGGTGCGCGCGACGATGACGAAGGCGTCGTCGCGGCGCGCGAGGCAGGCGGCCTCGATCTTCTTGGCCATCTCCTCGGCGGGGACGACCTCCTTGCCGGGCATGTGGCCGCAGCGCTTCGGCGAGACCTGGTCCTCGATGTTGATGCCCGCGACGCCCGCCTCCTCGAAGAGCTGCGTCGTGAAGTAGACGTTGACGGGATTGCCGTAGCCGGTGTCGGCGTCGCAGGTCAGGGGGATGTCGACGGCGCGGGCGATGTTGCGGCAGTGGGCCACGTTCTCGCTGAGCCCCAGGACGCCGACGTCCTCCATGCCCAGCAGGGCGTTGGCGATCGCCGCGCCGCTCGTGGCGGCGGTCTTGAACCCCGCGTCCTGCGCGAGCAGGGCGCTGTAGCCGTCGTACACGCCCGGAGAGACGATGAACTCGCCGCTCTCGAGCAGGTCCCGATAGATCCGCGCCTTGCTCTTGGTCGCTGTCGAACCCGTCATCGTCTTTCGCCGCCCTCTTCAAGCGTTGGATCTGTCGTCTGCCGGCGAGGATCGCCGGTCGGGGGCATGGTCCGGCATCGCGCCGGACCGCCCCCTCACCCGGTGGCCGGACGGCTGCGGGCCACGCGGGCCGCCTCCGTCATCCGTTCCAGGAAGGCCTCGAAGATGCCGCCGGTCTCGAGCATGTGCGCCTCGGCAGCGCCCGCGATCGCGGCGCGTGCAGTGAAGCGGATCGCCGTCCCGTCGGGCCGCGAAGCCGTCACGGCGACGGGCGCGCCGCGCGCGATCCCGGCCCGCAGGCCTTCGATCGCGTAGACCTCGCACCCGTCGAGCCCCAGCGAGCGCCAGCTCTCTCCCTCCGGAAAGGTCAGCGGAACGACGCCGAGCGAGACGAGGTTGGCCCGGTGGATGCGCTCGTAGCTCTCCGCGATCACGGCCCGTACGCCGAGCAGGAACGGCCCCTTGGCGGCCCAGTCCCGGCTCGAGCCCATGCCGTAGGCCTGCCCGCCGAGCACGACGAGCGGCGCCTTCTCCGCGCGATAGCGCCGGGCCGCCTCGTAGACGGAGACACGCTCCCGCTCCGGGAGCTTCAGCGTCTGCCCGGGCGCGAGGTCGGCGTCGATCATGTTGTGGATGCGCGGGTGGGCGAAGGTGCCACGCACCATCACCTCGTGGTTCCCGCGCCGCATGGTGAAGGCGTTGAACGCCCGCGGCGCGACGCCGTGCGCAACGAGCAGCGTCCCGGCTTCGCTCTCGACCGGGATCTCCCCCGCCGGGGAGATGTGGTCGGTGGTGAGCATGTCGCCGTAGGCGCCGAGCACCCGCGCGCCGACGATCGTGTCCGGCATCCCGCCGCGCGCCGCCGCCTCGGCCATCGTGAAGAAGGGCGGCTCGAGCAGGTAGGTGGAGCCCGGATCCCAGGAGAAGAGCGGGCCGGTGGGCGCCTCGAGCGCCTGCCAGTGCTCCGTCCCGGCGAAGATGCGGGCGTAGTTCTCGCGGTACAGATCGGGGACCTGCGAGCGGCCGACGAGGGCGTCGATCTCCTCCCGGCTGGGCCAGATGTCGCGCAGGTAGACGGGCGCGCCGTCGGTCCCCACACCGAGGGGCTCGGCCGTGATGTCGAGGTCGACGCGACCCGCGAGCGCGTAGGCGACGACGAGCGGCGGCGAGGCGAGATAGGCCGCGCGGACCTGCCGGTGGATCCGGCCCTCGAAGTTGCGATTCGACGACGCCACCGCCGCGAGCACGAGGCCGTGCTCCTCGAACGCCTTCGCGACGGGCTCCTGCAGGGGGCCGGACTTGCCGCTGCAGGTCGTGCAGCCGTAGCCGACGACGTGGAAGCCGAGGCGCTGGAGGGGCTCGAGCAGCCCCGTCTCCTCGAGGTAGCGCGTCACCACCCGCGAGCCCGGCGCCAGCGACGTCTTGACGGACGCCGGAGGACGCAGGCCCTTCTCGCAGGCCTTGCGCGCGAGGAGCCCGGCGGCGAGCATGACGCTCGGGTTCGAGGTGTTGGTGCAGGCGGTGATGGCGGCGATGGCGAGCGCGCCGTGGCGCAGCGTCTCGCGCCGGCCGTCGACGACGATCTCGACGCTGCGCGCCAGCGCGTCGGGCGCGACGCCGAAGCCCCCCTCGTCGCGCGAGCGCGCGAGCGCCGCCGCGAAGCCCGCCTTCACGTCGGCGAGCGCGACGCGGTCCTGCGGGCGGCGTGGCCCGGCGACGCAGGGGACGACGTCGTCGAGGTCGAGCTCCACGAGCTCGTCGTAGGCGGGGACCGGCGCATCCTCGTCCCGGAAGAGGCCCGCGGCCCTCGCATGCGCCTCGACGAGCGCGACGTGGTCGGGCTCGCGCGCGGTCTGGCGCAGGTAGGTGAGCGTGCTCTCGTCGACGGGGAAGAACCCGACGGTCGCCCCGTACTCGGGCGCCATGTTCGCGATCGTGGCGCGGTCGGGCACGGAGAGCGTCGACACCCCCGGCCCGACGAACTCGACGAAGGCGCCGACGACGCCGACCCGCCGCAGCCGCTCCGTCACCGTGAGGACGAGATCCGTGGTGGTCGCCCCCTCGCGCAGCCGCCCCTCGAGCCGCACGCCGACGACCCGCGGCACCGGGACGACGTAGGCGCGCCCCAGCATCGCCGACTCGGCATCGACCCCGCCGACGCCCCACGCGAGCACGCCGAGCGCGTTGACCATCGGCGTGTGCGAATCCCCGCCCACGACGAACTCGGGAAACGCCACGGTGCGACCGTCGCGCTCCTCGGTCGCGACGATCCGGGCGAGACGCTCGAGATGGACCTGGTGGACGATGCCCATGCCCGGCGGCACGATGCGCAGGCCGGCGAACGCCTGCTCCGCCCACTTGAGGAAGCGGTAGCGCTCGGCGTTGCGCTCGTATTCCCGCGCGACGTTCAGCGAGGCCGCATCCGGCCGGTTGAAGAAATCGACGGTCAGGGAGTGATCGACGACGAGGTCGACCGGCGCCTGCGGCTCGACCACGCTGGGGTCGAGACCACGCCGCGCCAGCGCGCTGCGCAGGGCGGCGAGATCCATCAAGGCGGGGAGCCCGCTCGAATCGGGCAGGAGCACGCGCGAGACGCGCAGCGGTACCGTGAACGGAGCGGCACCCGGGCGCCAGCCGACGAGGCGCCTCACGTCTGCGTCGTCGGCGAAGCCGGGGCCGGCGTTTCGCGCGGCGTTCTCGGCGAGGATCCGGATCGTGTACGGCAGCGCCTCGCGTGTCGCGCGCGAGGTTCCGGCGAGCGCGCAGACGTCGAGGAAGGCGCCCCGCGGGCCGGCTTCCGGCAGCGTCCGATAGGCGTCGGCGCGTGCGGCGACGAGGTCTGCCATGACGTCCTCCACGAGCGGGGTCGGCCTCCGGAGCCGACGGTGTCGACACTAAGCAGGCGCAACAAAACTGTCAACACTCTGGTACCAGACCCCCGCTCCGAAAGCCGCCCGCTCTCGCATCGGCAATCCGAACATGTGCTGATGCGTTGACAGTTTACGGGAGATCACATACGAGACGTGCCGAGATCATGGGAGGCGGACAACGCATGCCGGGCGAGCAGCGCACGTTGGCGGAGCAGGCTTTCGAGAGCATCTACGAGCTGATCCTCTCGGGAGAGCTGCCGCTCGGCAGCGAGGTCAACGAGGTGACGCTGTCCCAGCGCTTCGACATCAGCCGCGGCACCGTGCGCGAGGCCGTGCGGCGGCTGCAGGGCCTGCGGCTGATCACGCGCGAGCCCTACATGCGCGCCTGCGTCGTCTCGCTGTCGCAGCAGGACGTCGTCGAGATCTTCCAGCTCCGCGAGGTCGTGGAGGGGATGGCCTGCCGCCTCGCCACCAACGCCATGAGCGACGAGGCGCTCGACCGGCTGATGGCCGACCTGGAGCGGGCGAGACGCAACGGCGCGCGCAGCGCCGACATTCCGGGCGAGCCGTTCGACCTGCACATCCGCGTCGCCGTCGCCTGCGGCAACGAGCGCGCGCGCCAGCTCCTGACCGAGGAGCTCTACCACCTGCTTCGGCTCTACCGCCGTCGCTCGGGCGACCTCCCCGGGCGGCGGGAGCAGGCCTTCGACGAGCATTGGCAGATCGTCCGCGCCATGCACAACCGCGATGCGGACCTCGCCGAATCGCTGATGCGGTCCCACATCGCGCGCGCGACCGAGTCGCTGCTCGCGACGCTCGCCGCCGAGCGTGCCGCGGAGGGCGAGAGCACCCCGCCCAAGCCGCCGCGGCGGCGACGGCGACGGCTCGTCCCCGCGAGCCCCGCGGATGCCGGGCTCGCGGGAGACCAGCCTCACGCCAGCGCGGCCTTCGCGAAGGCGAGCGAACGGGCGAAGGCACGCTGAGACGCCGGCCCGTGGAAGGCGTTGGCCTTGCGCCAATTGTTGAAGCCGTGCCCGGCGCCCTCCCAGACGTTGATCACGGCGTCGTCCCGGCCCTGCATCGCACGGCGCACCGCCTCCACCGCCTCCGGCGGCGTCGACTTGTCCGCCCCGCCGTAGTTCATCATGTAGGGGCAGCGCACGTCGCCGACCTCGTCGAGCATCGTCTCGAGGCCGACGCCGTAATAGCCGATCGAGAAGGCCGGATCCGCGGCGGCGGCGACCCGGAACGACAGCTTCCCGCCGAAGCAGAAGCCGAGGAAGCCGACGGGACCCGCGCACTCGGGCATCCGCCCGGCATGGTCGAGCGTCGCGGCCGCGTCGCGCACCGCCTGATCGAGGTCGAGCGCCCGGTAGAGCGTGCGCGCGTGCTCGAGGTCTTCGCCGTCGTAGCCCAGCTCGACCCCTGGCTCGAGGCGCCAGAACAGGTCGGGCGCCACCACCACGAAGCCTTCCGCCGCCCATTGATCGGCGACCTCGCGGATGTGGAGGTTGATGCCGAAGATCTCGGCGCCGAGGACCAACGCCGGCCCGCGCCCGCTCGGCGGCAGGCTGACGTAGGCGCGCATGGCGCGCCCCTCCGCCTCGAGGATCGTCTCCCAACGGGTCGCGGTCATCGGTCACCTCCTTCTGCGACGGGCGCGGCGGGGGCGCGCACGAAGACCTTCCCGCCGGAGCCCCAATTCCCCTCGGGCACGTCCTGGATCAGGATGCGGGTGTTCCCCCGCTGGCGCTCGCCACCGACGCGAACGACGGCGTCGGTGATCTCGGCGACGAGGCGCTCCTTCGCGGCGCGGTCCCAGGCGCCCTCGGGCGCCGCCACGGTTATGACGGGCATGGTCGTGTCTCTCTCCTGCTTGGATGCGACATGCGGGGCGCCGCCGTCCTGCGAGACGACGGCGGCGCCCTCGGGTCTCAGTTGGTGTCGAAGCGCATGCCGTGCTCGCTCGACAGGTAGTCCCTCAGCCACGCGAGGTCCTCCTCGCCGATGCCCACGGCCGCCTGGACGGCCGCATCGAGATCGGCGCCGAGGAAGATGTCGTAGCCTTCGAGGGAATCCTCCACGTCCGCCTGGAAGGCGGGGTCCTCCACCATGGAATCGATGGCGGCGCGAAGCGCGTCCTTCGCGTCCTGCGGTGCTTCCTCGTGGATCATCAGCACCTTGCCCGCCACGACGGTCGCCGCGGTCGTGGCCATGTAGGCGTTCCAGGCCGGACCCGAGGGCATCTCGCCGCGGACCTCCTGGTAGACCTCGAGCACGGTCGGGACCTCCGGGGCTGCGGGGTCGCGCACGAGGTTGCCCTCGCCGTCGATGAAGCCCTGGGCGAAGAGCGGCGTCACCGAGCCTTCCTCGACGAGCGGGCGAACCGTCGCGTTGTAGACCGGCGTCGTCTGGCCGTCGACGGAGACCTCCCCGCGCTGCATGGCGAGCAGCGTCTCGGCCTTGCCCTCGTATCCCGAGATCGCGCGGAAGTCGACGTCGAGCAGGCGCAGGCCCAGGATGGTGTCGATCGAGGCCATGATGCCGGCGCTGCCGACGATCAGCTCCTCGCCGCCGTCCATCAGGTCGGCGGGTCCGTCGATGCCGAGATCGGCCGAGGCGGCGGTGATGCGCCCGACCGGTCCCGCCATCAGAGGCTCGTAGTCCGCGATGCGCGCGGTCGAGCCCTCGACCCCCAGGAGGATGCGCATGAGGAGCTGGCCCGTGCCCACCATCAGCATCGTCCCGTCGCGCGGCGCGCGATCGACGTAGTGGTTCGAGGCGAGCACGCTGCCGGCGCCGGGCATGTTCTGGACGAGGACCGTCGGCTCGCCGGCGATGTGGGCGCCGAGATGCTGCTGCACCACCCGCGCGAAGCGATCGGTGCCGCCGCCGGGCGAGAAGCCGACGAGGAGCGTCACGGTCTTGCCCTCGTAGAAGGGCTGTGCGGCGAGCCCTGTGGCGGTGAGCGCCAGGATTGCGACAGACGTGGCCAGACGGCCTGCGAACTTGATCATGGATTGCATCCTCCCTGCTGGTCGCATCACGGGGTTCGGCCCCGGATCGGCGCCGGCCGGTTCCTGCCCGGCGCGAGACGTCAAGGTGCCCTCACTCATGGCATAGTGTCAACATTTTGGTTTGACGAGGGGGTGGCAGTCGAGGCAGGATCGCCACAAATCAAAGGAGGAAGACGTTCATGGGTCCGACACGCGGTGACTCATTGCCTATCGAGGGGGCGTACTGTCGACGTTCCGCAGCCGAATGCGTGCGGGAGGCGCGGCCATGATCGACGCCGCCGTCGCAGCCTTCTTCCTGGTGCTCGATCCGACGCACCTCGCCTTCCTGTGCCTCGGCGTGTTCGTCGGGCTCGCCGTCGGGTTCCTGCCGGGGCTCGGGGGAATCGTCGGGATGGCGCTCCTGCTCCCCGTCGCGTTCCAGCTGGACCCGCAGACCGGCATCGCCATGCTCATCGGCGTCGCCGCCGTGATCACCACGTCCGACACCTTCCCCTCGGTGCTGATGGGCATCCCGGGCTCGGCCGGCTCGCAGGCGACGATCATCGACGGCTACGCGATGGCCCAGAAGGGCCAGGCGGCGCGCGCGCTCTCGGCCGCCTTCATCGCCTCGATGTTCGGCGGCGTGCTGGGCGCGCTCGCGCTCACCGCGAGCCTGCCGATCGCGCGTCCGCTCGTCCTGTCCTTCGCGACGCCGGAGCTGCTCATGATGAGCATCCTCGGCCTGTGCATGATCGGCGTGCTGAGCGGCGACGCGCCGCTCAAGGGCCTGCTCGTCGCGGGCCTCGGCCTGCTCGTCGGAACGATCGGCGCCGCCGAGGTGGCCCCGGCCTATCGCTACGACATGGGCTACGACTACCTGTTCGACGGCCTGCCGCTGGTCGTCGTCTCGCTCGGGCTGTTCGCCCTGCCCGAGTTCGTCGACCTGCTCGCCCGCGGCGGCGCGATCGCCAAGCGCGGAGCCGCGCTCGGCGGCGGCTGGCTCGAGGGCGCGCGCGACATCGTGCGGCACTGGTGGCTCGTCCTGCGCCACAGCCTGATGGGCGTCGGTGTCGGGATGGTGCCGGGCCTCGGCTCGGCCATCGTCGACTGGATGAACTACGGCTACCTCGTCCAGACGGCCAAGGATCGCGGCGAGCTCGGGCGCGGCGACGTGCGCGGCGTCATCGCGCCCGAGAGCGCCAACAACGCCAAGGAGGGCGGCGCGCTGATCCCCACGCTGCTGTTCGGCGTGCCCGGGAGCGCGGGCATGGCGCTCCTCTTGAGCGCCTTCGTGGTCTTCGGCATCCAGCCGGGGCCGCGCATGCTCGACACGAACCTCTCGCTCGTCTTCGTGATCATCTGGTCGCTCGCGCTCGCCAACATCCTCGGCACGATCGCCTGCCTCGTCTTCATCCGGCCGATCGCGCGGCTGACGACGATCCCGTTCTCGACGATGTTCCCGGTGATCTTCCTGCTCGTGACCGTCGGGGCCTTCCAGGCGACGCGGCACGTCGGCGACCTGATCGTGCTCGCGGCCTTCGGCTTCCTCGGGTGGCTGATGAAGCGCCACGGCTTCCCGCGGGCACCGCTCCTGATCGGCTTCATCCTCTCGCCCCTCGTCGAGCGGAACCTCTGGATCACCACCCAGCGCTATGGGCTCGACTGGCTGGAGCGCCCGGGCGTGATCACCATCGGCCTCCTCACCGTCATCCTCGTCGTGATCGGCAGCCGCAGGCGCAAGCCGCTCGTCCACCACGAGGATTTCCCCAAGACGGCGGACGCCGGCGAGGAGCGCAGCCATGGATGACACGCGCGACGAATCCGCCTTCCCAGCCTTCTCGGGCGTGCCCTGGGGACGGCGCCTGTTCGATCTCGCGATCGGCGGCGCCATCGTCCTCGCCGTCGTCGGCGCCCTCGATCTGCCCTGGGCGGCGAAGCTCTTCCCGATCTCGGTCGGCACGGCGACGCTCGCGCTGTGGATCTTCCACGTCGTGAACGCCTGGCGCGGTACCCGGGCATCGCAGGCCGCCTTCGACGCGACCTCGGAGTCCGCGGAAGGCTGGCCCGCGGTGCGGATGTGGGGCTGGATGCTCGGCTACCTCGTCCTCCTGCCCCTTCTCGGCTTCCTGCCCGCGAGCGTCGCCTTCATCGTCGGCTTCCTCAGGATCGAGGGCCGCACCTCGTGGCTCACGGTCCTCGTCGTGGGAGCGTTGGCGCTGGGGCTCACCGGTGGCCTCGGCCTCGCGCTGAACGTCTACTGGCCGCAGGGCGTGCTCGGGGACCTGGTGCCCTGGGCGACGACGTTCTGAGCCGGCGGATGACACGCTTCGCCGAGCGAGCGGCGGCGCGCGCCCGACGCGCCGCCACATCCGCCCCGACCCTCGCGCTCGGCGCCACCGGCGGCGCGCTCGCGTTCGCCGTCGACTTCCCGCTGGCATGGATGCTCGGCGCGCTCTTCGCCTGCCTCGCCGCGAGCCTCGCCGGCGCGCCGCTCGCGAGCCCCGGCTGGCTGCGCCCGCCCATGGCGATGCTGCTCGGCCTCGCGCTCGGCGCGTCGTTCACCCCCGACACGATCGGCCGCGTCGCCGATTGGTGGCCGAGCCTCGCGCTGATGATCCCCTATCTCGTCGCGGTGGCGCTCCTCGGTCGCGTCTACTTCCGGGTCGTGGGCGGCTACGACCGCGCGACGGCCTTCTACGCCGCGATCCCCGGCGGCCTGTCCGAGATGCTGCTGCTGAGCCAGGCGGCCGGGGCCGACCTGAGACGGGTCGCGCTGGCGCATGCCGGGCGCATCCTCGCGACGGTGACGCTCGTCCCGCTCGGGTTCGCCCTGGCCTTCGGCGAGCCGCCGGCCGCTCCCGCGGCCGCGTCGCCTCACGGCCTGGGGACGCCGGTCCACCATCTCGTCGCGCTCGTCGCCGCCGGGATCGTCGCCTGGCGGCTGGCCGAGCGACTGCGCCTGCCGGTGGCGCCGCTGCTCGGCGGGCTCCTCGTGTCGGTGCCCGCCCACGTGCTCGGCTGGACCGACGCCGCCGTGCCGGGGCCGCTCCTCGCCGCCGCGCAGATCGTGATAGGATCGGTGGCGGGCTGCCGCTTCCTCGGCACACCGCCGGCCGTCGTCGGCCGAATCGCCGCCGAATCGCTCGGCTTCGTCGCGCTCTCCCTCGGCGTCGCCACGGCCGCCGCCGCGCTGCTGGCGCTCGGCGGCATCGCCGACTTCCCCTCCATCGTGCTCGCCTACGCGCCCGGCGGAATGACCGAGCTCGGGCTCCTCGCCCTCGTGCTCGGCATCGACGCCGCCTTCGTGGCGACGCACCAGCTCGCGCGCCTCGCCGTGGTGATCGTCTTCGCGACGATCGCCGGCGGCGGGAAGCGCCCCCGACCGAAGGGCGCCGAAGGCGGCCCGCACGGCCGGCCGGACGATCCGGGAAAGGACACACCATGACCGCGCCCTCCATGCCGCTCGACGCGGCCGAGCACATCGCACGCCGCTTCCTCGCCGACCTCGAGCGGCGCGATCTCGCGACCGCGGGTGCCGCCCTCGCCCCGGATGCGGCGATCACCTTTCCCGGCGGCGCGACACGCCGCTCGATCGAGGAGATCGTCGCCGGCTCCGCCGCGCGCTACCGCCGGGTCGGAAAGCGCTTCGAGCGGTTCGACACGCTCCAGGACGGCCCCGACGCGATCGTCTACTGCTTCGGGACGCTGCACGGCGTCTTCGCGGACGGTGAGGCGTTCGACGGCATCCGCTTCATCGATCGATTCGTCGTCCGGGACGGCCTGATCGTCCGCCACGACGTCTGGAACGACGCCGCCCACGCCCGCCCGCCGCGGTGAGCGGAGCCTGCGCGGCCGATTGACAACGACGCAAAAGTGTCGACAGATTGCCGCCATTGACATGATCTTCGCCACCCTTCGTCCGGAGGGGAGGCCCGCCCGGAAGGCGCGAACGGAGGCTGTGCCCGCGATGACCCTCGACCTCTTTCTTCGCAACGCGATGATCGTCCACCCCGACGTCGGCGTGACGCCCGGCTCGATCGGCGTGAAGGACGGGCGCATCGCGGCCGTGCTGGCGCCGGGCGTCCGCCTCGACGCGACGGAGGAGGTCGATTGCGGGGGACGCTGGGTGATGCCGGGGCTCGTCGACCCGCACGTCCATTTCGGCTTCGGGTCGCCGGAGACGGACTTCGCCACCGAGACCCGCTCCGCCGCGCTCGGCGGCGTCACCTCCGTCCTGTCCTTCCACCGCTCGCAGGATCCGCGCGAGGGCCTGGTGGCCGTGCGCCAGCGCGCGATGGAGCAGGCCTGCATCGACGTCGGCTTCCATTTCGGGATCACGCATCGCCTGCATGTCGACACCCTGGTCGAGGCCTCGAAGGTCTTCGGCGTGACCTCCTACAAGCTCTACCTGATGTACAAGGGGCAGGCCGGCCTCTCGAAGGGCTTCACCGAGATCGACGACGGCCTTCTCTACGCGGCGATGCTCCAGACCCTGCGCATCCCGGGCGGCGTGCTGGGCGTCCATTGCGAGAACGTCGAGGTCATCCCCGTCCTGCGCGACCCGCTGCGCCGGGAGGGGCGCACCGGCCTCGGCGCCTGGGACGACCAGAGCCCCGATTTCCTCGAGGCGGAGAACGTCCACCGGGTGGCGTATTTCGCCGGCAAGACCGGCTGCCCGGTCAACATCGTCCACCTGTCGAGCCGCGAGGCGCTGGAGGAGGTCCGCCGTCACCGCAGCTACCACAAGGCGCGGATCACGGTGGAGACCTGCCCGCACTACCTCTCGCTCACGCGCGAGTCCCCGTGCGGCGTCCTCGCCAAGGTGAACCCGCCGGTGCGCAGCCAGCCGGACGTAGAGGCGATGTGGGAGGGCGTGCTCGACGGGACCGTGACCACGGTCGGCACCGACCACGTGCCGCGCAAGCGCGAGACGAAGCAGGAGATCTGGTCCTCGACCATGGGATTCCCCGGGGTCGCGACCATGCTGCCGGTCATGATCACGGAAGGCCACCACCGCCGCGGCGTGCCGATCGAGCGCATCGCCGCCGTCACGAGCGCGAATGCGGCGAAGGTCTATGGCCTGAAGGGCAAGGGACAGATCGCGCCGGGCTACGACGCCGACCTCGTGATGGTCGATCCCGACGCCGAGCGCGTCGTCGACGCGGCGAACCTCGAATCCTTCGCCGACTACTCGCCCTTCGAGGGCATGGCCCTCAAGGGCTGGGCCCACACGACCTGGCTGCGCGGCCGCAAGGTCGTCGAGAACGGCGCGATCACCGAGGAGGCGCGCCGCGCCCCGGCCGGACGCTACCTCGCCCGCCCCGCCTGAGACGCCCGCCACGGACGCCCGCCACGCACGCGAACCGAGAGAGCACATCATGACCGAGAAGCGGATCTGGGACGACTTCCTCACCGAGCGCGACAAGCAGGTCTTCCAGGCGGCCGGCTACGGCAAGCGCGGCGGGTTCGGCACGCGCCCGGCTCTGTTCATCATCGACGTCCAGTACAATTTCTGCGGCGACAGGCCCGAGGACATCCTCGAGGGGCTGAAGCAGTACCGCACCCATTGCGGACGCGAGGCCTGGGAGGCGGTGCGGCACATCGAGCCGCTGCTGCACCAGGCGCGCGAGAAGAACATCCCGGTGTTCTACACCGAGAGCGCCCGGCGGCCGGACATGATCGATTCCGGCGTCCAGGTCGGCAAGAGCCACCGCGGCGGCGAGCGGACCTCGACGGAGGGCACCCACGCGACCCAGACCGTCGCTCCGCTGGCGCCGCGGCCCCAGGACATCCGCATCGGCAAGCGCAAGCCGTCGTGCTTCTTCGGCACGATCTTCATGAGCCATCTCAACTTCTTCGACGTCGACACGCTGATCCTCACCGGCGGGACGACGTCCGGCTGCCTGCGCGCCACCGCGGTCGACGCCTACTCCTTCAACTTCAAGGTCGTGATCCCGGAGGAGACGACGTTCGACCGTTTCCAGGCGAGCCACGCCGTCAACCTGTTCGACCTGAACTCGAAATACGCCGACGTGATCCCGACCCGGGAGGTCGAGGACTACCTCGCCGGCCTGCCCGTGCGCGCCGACGTCGCGGTCGGCTGAGGCGGGAGCCCGCACCATGACGACGATCCCGCTCTTCCTGCTGACGGGCTTCCTCGGCTCGGGCAAGTCGACGCTGCTCTCCGCGCTCGTGCGCCATCGGGGCTTCGCCGACACCGCCGTCATCGTCAACGAGTTCGGCGAGGTCGGCCTCGATCACCTCCTCGTCAGCGAGGGCGACGAGACGAACGCCGTCCTCCTCGATTCCGGCTGCATCTGCTGCACGCTGACGAGCTCGCTCGAGGACACGCTCGAGGCCCTCTACTACAAGGCCGAGCGCGGCGAGATCCCGCGCTTCGCGCGCGTCGTCGTCGAGACGACGGGGCTCGCCGATCCGGGACCGATCGCCAACGCGCTCGCGGCCGGTCCCTTCGTGTCGCGCTTCGTCCGGCTCGCGGCGATCGTGACGACGGTCGACAGCGTCAATGGCGCGGAGCAGCTCGCCCGCTTCGAGGAAGCGCGGCTCCAGGCCGCCATGGCCGACCGCCTCGTCCTGACCAAGACCGACGTCGCGAGCGGCGACCGGCGTCGTGCGACGGAGGCGGCGCTCGACGCGCTCGCGCCGCACGCCGAGCGGCTCGCCGCCGTGTCCGGTGCCATCGATCCCGCGCTCGTGCTCGGCGCCGCCGACACCGGGCGACTCCCGGCGGCCCCCGCGCCGGCCGCGTGCGACCACGACCACGCGCATGATCACGCGCACGGCCACGCACACGACCACGCGCACGGCCATATCGCCGCGCACGGCTACGTCAGCGTGGCGGCGCGGATCGGGCGGCCGGCGACGTGGGCGGGGTATGCGCGCATGGTCGAGCGGGCCCGTGCGCTCGGAGACGACATCCTGCGCGTCAAGGGCCTGATCGGCTTCGAGGACGGCGCGACCTACGCGCTCCAGGGTGTGCGCCTCGTCTTCGATCCGCCACGACGGCTCGCCTGGGCCCCACCCCCGGAGGCGCGCGACCGCCTCGTCCTGATCGCCCGCGGGACGCCGCCCGATCGGCTCCGGGAGATCGCAGCCGCCCTTGAGGAGGAATCATGAGATCGCGCTACCGCGGGCATGCGCTGGTCACCGGCGCCTCATCCGGGATCGGCGCCGCGATCGCGGAGCGCCTGATCCGCGACGGCTGGCGCGTCACCGGCCTCGACCGGGAGCCGCCGCGATCGAGCGACCTGCGGTCGCGGGCGATCCTGGTCGACCTGGCCGACGGCGACGCCCTGGACGGCGTGCTCGACGTCCTCGTGCGCGAGGGCGACGCACCGGTCGCGATCGTGCACGCGGCCGGACTCATGCGCTCCGACGCCTCGGCGGGACACGACGAGCCCCCCGGCCTCGCGCTCTGGTCGGTCCACGTCGCTGCGGCGCACCGCCTCGTCGAGCGCCTCGCGCCGTCGATGCCCGACGGGCGCGGCCGCGTCGTCGTCCTGTCGAGCCGCGCCGGGGACGGACGCGCGGGGCGCGCGCTCTACGCCGCCTCGAAGGCGGCGCTGACGGGTCTCGTCAGGAGCTGGGCGGCGGCGCTCGTCCCGCGCGGCGTCACCGTCAATGCGATCGCGCCGGCGACCGTCGACACGCCGATGCTGCGCGACCCCGCCCGCGCGGACGCGCCGATCGCGCCCCTGCCCATCGGCCGCATCATCCGTCCCGACGAGATCGCCGCGCTGGCGGCGCTGCTCCTCTCGGAGGACGGCGGCGCCATCACCGGTCAGGTCCTCACCGTCTGCGGCGGCGCGTCGCTCCCGCGCGCGGCGGGCTAGAGCATCATCCCAGCGAGTGGATGCCGGTCGCGGGAAGAATGATGCGACAAGACGAAGACCTGGAGTGCCCGACCCGACCCCGTCAGGTCGGATGGCGCTCTAGGCCGGGTAGATCGGCCCGTAGAACCGGCGTATCTCCTCGGCCTCCTCCGCGCTGGGCCGCGCCCAGGTCGCGCGTCGGCTGACGAAGCCGCCCTCGTGCAGGCGCGCGAGCCGCACGGCGACCTCCGCCATCCCGACGAGGCCCGCGATCCCGTTCAGGATCGGCGCGCCGCGCGGCGTGCAGGTGACGCCCGCCCGCCAGAGGAGCGCCATCAGCACCCCGCCCGCGGGCACGATCACCTCGGCCCGGCCGAGCTCGCGCTCGACCGCAACGGCGACGGCGTCGAGGAAGTCGGCACGGGCCGCCTCGTCGTCGAAGGCCGCGGAGAGACGGCGGATGCGCGGCAGGTCCAGCGCCGCGATGCCGGCGAGCCGGCCCTCCAGGCCGTGGCGCCGGACGCCCTCCAGGAGACGCGCCGCGTATTTCTCGTTGGGCGCCACGAGCCCGAAGCTCGCGCCCATCTGGGCGGCGAGGTGCAGGCTCGTCTGGCCGAGGCCGAGCACGGGAAACGGCGCGATCTCGCGGGCGGCGTCGAGGCCGATGTCGAAGAAGTTGCCGATCACGAGCGCATCGACGCCCTCCGCGACGGCCGCACGCACGGCGTCGAGCACGTCTCCCGCGGCGGCCTGCGCGGTGGCGTGATGATGCTCGGCGACTCCGCGGCCGGTGCCCTCGAGCCGAACCGCGATGCCGGGAGCCGCCGCCGTGATCAGGGCCGAGAGCGCGGTCGGGTAGCCGCCCCAGGCATCGAGCCGCCCGAGGCTCTGGTACCAGAGCCTCATGCCTCGCCCCCGCTCTCGACCGCCGCCCGCCGCGGGCGCGCCAGCGCGACGAGCGGGGGAACGACGAGCACGGCGACCGCCAGCGCGAGGAACGTCGCGGCGATGGGACGCGTGAGCAGGATCGTGAAATCGCCCTGGGACATCTCGAGGGAACGGCGCAGGCCGCCCTCCATCAGGGGCCCGAGAACCATCGTCATGATGATGGGGACGAGCGGGATGTCGAGCTTGCGCGCCACCCATCCGACGAGGCCGAACACCGCCATGAGGCCGATGTCGAAGCGGCTGTTGGCGAGGCTGTAGGCACCGACGACGGTGAAGCCGAGGATGAGCGGAAACAGGATTCCGTAGGGGATGCGCAGGATCGACACCCACATGGGGATGAAGGGCAGGTTGAGGATCAGGAGGATGACGTTGCCGACGTAGAGGCTCGCGATCAGCGTCCAGACCATGTCGCCGTGCTCCTGGAACATCATCGGGCCCGGGATGATGCCGTTCATCAGGAGCGCGCCCATGAGGATCGCCACCACCCCGGAGCCCGGGATGCCGAGCGTCAGGAGCGGCAGGAGCGCGCCGTTCGCGGCCGCGTTGGCGGCGCTCTCGGGGCCGGCGACGCCCTCGATCACCCCGGTGCCGAACGCCTCGCGACGGCGCGACAGGCGCTTCTCGGCGACGTAGGACATGAAGGCGGCGGGGATCGTGCCGAGGCCGGGTACGATGCCGATCGCGAAGCCGATCCCGGTCCCTCTGGCGATGGCCGGCGCCGAGCGACGGAGATCGTCGCGGGTGATCGACAGGCGGCTGGTCGCGACCGGCGCGAAGGAAGCCTTGGGGTTCTCCAGGTTGCGCAGGATCTCGCCGACGCCGAACAGGCCGATGATCGCCGGGATGAACGCGACCCCGTCGAGCAGGTGCATCTGGCCGAAGGTCAGCCGCGGCAGCCCCATCACGGGGTCGGTGCCGACCATGGCGAGCAGGAGGCCGACGACCGCCGCGATCAGGCCGCGCAGGATGGAGCTGCCGCCCAGCGTGACGACGAGGAGGAGGCTGAGCACGATCAGCGCGAAGAATTCCGGAGGACCGAACCTCAGCGCCAGCGAGGTGAGCGGCAGGGCGACGAGCGCGAGCGCGAAGATGGTGACGGTGCCGCCGACGAAGGACGCGATCGCCGCGACGGCGAGCGCGGTCCCGGCCCGGCCCTGGCGCGCCATCTGATGCCCCTCGACCGCGGTCATCGCGGCCGCCCCCGTTCCGGGGGTGTTGAACAGGACCGCCGTGATCGTATCCCCGTACTGGCAGCCGTAGTAGATCGCCGCCAGCATGATGATGGCGCTCGTCGGATCCATCGCGACCGTGATCGGCAGGAGGATCGCGATGGCGGCGGACGGGCCGAGGCCCGGCAGCATGCCCACCAGCGTGCCGAGGAAGCAGCCCGCGAAAGCGGCGAGCAGGTTGAGGGGCTGGAGCGCGGCCGCCAGCCCGGCGCCGAGGAGGGCGAAGTTCTCGCTCATCGCACTGTGCGCTCCCTCACAAGCCCAGCACGCCCGCGGGGAGCGGCACGCGCAGCAGGACGTCGAACACGAGGTGGTAGGCCGCGGCCAGCAGGGCGGCCGCGAGCGCGCTCCGCAGGAGCGGATAGCGCCCGACCATCACGAACAGGGCGAACAGGAAGAGCCCGACCGACAGGCGGAAGCCCGCCCACTCGACGAGGAACGCGATCGCCAGGAGGCCCGCGACGATGGCTCCGATGCGCGCGTAGCCGGCCCGCCCGACGGAGGCGAATTCGGTCCTCGGCAGCGTGTCCGCGCGGAAGGTCGCCTGCCAGACGAGCGCGAGCGCGAGGAGGGCGAGGAGACCGGCCAGGATCGCCGGAAAGAAGCCGGCACCGGGGCCCAGCGACGAGTAGAACCGCATCTCGACCGCCTCGCGGCCGACGATCGCGGCGAGCGCGAGGAGCACGAAGCCCGCCACGAGGTAGCTGACGCTGACCCCGCGGCGGCCGGGTGCGGCTCCGCGCTTCGTCGTGCCGGCGCTCACTGCTCTTCCCGAGCGAGGGTGATCAGGCGTGCCTGGCGCTCGTCGAAGTCCGCCCAGAACGCCTCGAGCGCCGCCGGATCCATGTACTCGGACTCGAGCGAGAGGGCGGCGAGGCGCTCCTGGAAGGCGTCGCGGGCGACGACCTCGCCGATCGTCTCGGACAGCCGCTCAACGACGGCGTCGTCCATGCCGGCCGGGCCGATGATCGCGAACGACGAGGGAGCGGAGACGTCGATGCCCTGCTCGCGCAGCGTCGCGAGCTCGGGCAGGAAGCCGGTCCGCCGGTCCCCGAAGAACCCGATCGCCCGCATGCTGCCGGAGTCGATGTGCGGGACCGTCGTCTGCGTCCCGTTGATCGCGACGTCAACGTCGCCGGCCAGGAGCGCGGTCACGAGCGGCGCGGCGCCGTTGAAATGGACGAACGCGAACTCGGCGCCGGTGGCCTCCTCGAGCGCGACGCCCGGGAGATGCCCGTTGCTCATCAGGCCGACCGTGCCCATCCGCACCGTGCGCGGGCTCTCCTTCGCGGCGGCGACGAGATCGTTCACGTCGTCGAACGGGCTGTCGGCGAGGACGGCCAGCAGGTTCGCGCCGGAGATGTAGTGGGCGATCGGCGTGAAGCTCGCGCGGTCGTAGGGCGCCTGCCGCTCCGCGTCGAGATAGGTCATCGCCAGCGACGGCAGCGAGGCGAGCGCCAGCGTGTGGCCGTCGGGCTCGGACCGCGACAGCTCCGTGTTCCCGATCTGCGTCGTCGCGCCCGGCCTGTTGACGACCTGGACCGGCACGCCGAGCTCCGGCTCCAGGAACTCGGCGAGAAGCCGTGCGGACACGTCCGTCGTCCCGCCGGCGGAGAACGGCACGATGATCGTCACCGCACGCCCCTCTTCCGGAAAGGCCGAGGCGGCGGCGGGCGCGAGCGCGGCCAAGGCGGCCAGCGCGAGAGTGGCGAGGCGGGTCTTCATCTCGATCGTCCTCCACGAGTTCCCTTGCGGACCTCGGTGTCCGCTTGTGGCCAGGATGCGGCTCCTTGGACAAAAGAGTCAACACTTATGATTAACGAATCCAGGAAACCTCAGCGATACGGGGAGCGGGAGTGGCCAGAGTGTAGGCATTGCGCCGCACGATGGTCAGACGGCCATGCCGGCCTCGTGCCCCGTCGCCGTGGCGAACATCAGGTCCTGAGGCGAGCGCGCGTCACCGACGACACGCACCGGCACGCCGTGCGCGACGAGCGTCGCGGCGAGGGTCGTGCGCGGTCTGCGCGGGGTCGCGTAGGCGAGGAAGGCGACGCCCGGGATCTCGCTGCGTGCGCCCGTGTAGACGTGCTCCAGCGCCAGCCGGCCCTCCTCCTCGAAGGCGTCGGTCCAGACCGGCTCGACGAGCGTCGTGACGGCGACGCCGAGCCGGGAGAGCCGGCGCAGCACGCCCTGGCGTGCGACGAGGAAGACGTCCATCGCGATCGCCTCGCGCGGCGTGACGACGACGACACGCTCGAACAGGGCGGCGAGCCGCTCGAGCGCCGCGTAGACCGCCTCCCCGTGATCCATGTCGTAGACGACCGCCGTCCCCGGCTGTCGCGCGGTGCGGCCGCGCAGGGACTCCATCGCCGCGCCGAGGTCGGGCACGACGCCCTCCGCGGCATGGTCCGGCGGAACCCAGCCCGGGATCGTCGGCTCCGCGCCGGTCGCGATCACGACCGCGTCCGGAGCGCACGCGAGGACGGCCTCGAGATCGGCCTCGACCCCGAGCCGAATGTCGACACCGTGGCGGGCGGCGGCGCTCGCCTGCCAGTCCGGGACGCTCGTCAGGCTCTCCCCGCCGGGGAGCTCCGCCGCGGACGCGAGCCGCCCTCCGATGCGGCTCCCGCGGCCGAGCACGGTGACGGCGTGCCCGCGCGCGGCGGCCACCCAGGCCGCCTCCATGCCCGCCGGCCCCGTGCCCACGACGGCGATGCGGCGCGACCGCTCCGCCTTCGGAGGAGAGAACCAGACCTCGTCGGCGCGGGCGACGCGGGGGTTGGTGACGCAGGAGAGGCTGCGGCCGAACATCGTCCCGTGCCCCCAGCAGGAATTGCACGAGAGGCAATAGCGGATCTCGTCGCTGCGCCCCGCGCGGGCCTTCTCGAGCCAGGCCGGGTCCGCCAGCAAGGGGCGACCGAGCCCGACGAGCTCGGCCTCGCCGCCGGCGAGCAGCCCCTCCGCCTCGGCCGGATCGGTGATGCGGCCGAGCGCCATCAGGGGGACCGCGCCGCAGGCCGGGCGGAGCGCGGCCAGCATCGCGCGCCAGGGGATGGGAGGCCCATGCCGATCCGGGAGGTGATCCTCCAGCGAGCGGTCGTGCGCGCCCCGGGCGAACGCGACGTAGTCGACATCGCCGGTCCCCGTCACCAGCCGCGCGATGGCCGCGGCCTCCTCGATGTCGACACCCCCGCGGACGCCGTCCTCCGCGGGCAGCTTCACGCCGACGACGAAGCCGGCCCCGCAGCTCCGCTTCAGCGCGCGCACGAGGTCGCGCAGCAGCCGCGTGCGCCGCTCGGTATCGCCGCCATAGGCGTCGTCGCGCTGGTTCGACACGGGGGAGAGGAACTGGTGGAAGAGGTGCCCGTGCCCCGCCGAGATCTCGACGCCGGCGAAACCCAGGTCTGCGAGGCGACGCGCGCTGTCCGCGAGCTCGGCGACGAGGGCGGCGATCTCGGGGGCCTCGAGCGCGCGCGGCATCGTCCAGCTCAGGGCGTCCGGCAGGGCGCAGGCGCTGATCGCATCGACGGTTCGCCCCGGATGATGGCGCCCGCGCCCGGGATGCTGGAGCTGCGCCAGCAGCAGCGCGCCGTGGTCGCCGACGGCCGCCGCCCACGCGGCGAGCCCAGTCGCCGCCTCGGGGTCGCGCACCTGGACCTTCGGATCCGCGGCCTGCCGCGCCAGGAGCGCGAGCGGCTCGGACACGATGATCGCCGCCCCGCCCCGCGCCCGGTTCTCGTAGTAGCGAATCAAGGGCTCGGTGACGCGTCCGTTCTTCTGGAGGCGCGTGGTCATCGACGCGTGGACGATCCGGTTCTTCAAAGGACGCCCCGCGAGGGCCAGAGGCGCATGGATCGCGGGATAGGCGTCGTTGGCGGGCATTGGACGCTCTCGTGCTTGCGCGCGCGCGGCGCCGACGCGACGAACCTGCCGTCCGAAGCAATAACTGTCAACACTTCGCTGATGCGATCGCGAGCCCGGGAGGGCCCGCCGGCGCGTCCGGATGGAGAGCCCCGAGACCGGCACGAGGAGCGCGGATCGACTGTCGGAGGCTTTGGTGGGCCCGGCAGGACTCGAACCTGCAACCAGACCGTTATGAGCGGCCGGCTCTAACCATTGAGCTACGGGCCCCCGACGGGGGATGAGGCGTTGCGGCCTGTGCGATCCCGGGCCGAGCGGTCCGGCATCGCCACGTTTTCACGGTGAACCCGCCCCCGTCCCGTTCCCGCGAACGGGTGCTCCGATCCACCGGCGCCCCTTGTAGGCGTCGGCCGCCGGTGCCGCAAGGTGGTGACCCGCGCCGACCGCATTCCGTGTGGATGCGGACCGAAACGCACGCCGATCCCCGCCGAGCGCATGCGCCGCCGCGGCGCGGTCCCGCCGCAGAGCCCGATCGCGCCGCTGGCGGACCATTTCGCCTCGCCGCAGACGCGGACGATGGATCAGGAGGACCTCGGTCCGCACTCGCCGTCCCGCTGCCATCCCGGCACATGACGCATTTTCCGCGGGATGCGTCCGAGATGCACCGCATCCGCTGCGGCGCGTCGCCACGCCTCGGTGATGACGGTGCGCAAACACCCATCCAGCGGTGCATCGCTCCATCGCCCTGCGCGTGTTTGCCTGGGCAGCGCGCGGCGCTCGCCGGCGAAAGCTCGACGCCGCCCGGTGTTGCACTCTTTGGTTGAAATACGTATAAACAAAGGCGTGCAAGAGCTAACGAAAACATCTCTTGATTACAACGATCGCCGGTGGTATGGAACCCGCCCCGCTGGTGTCGCGGGTTGAAGAAAACGGTGGGGAGGACGATGCCGGCGATCGCTGACCTTACGCCTCAAATGGCTGATTACGCTGGAGATTTCGCGGACTCCGGCAACATCAACTGGCTGCCCTACGTGATGTACTTCCATCCGTTCGGCTACCGCTCGGACACGGTCTCCACCGACGCCAGCGGCTTCCGCTACACCGAGGCGCGCAACCGGCGCTACTCGGTCGCGGACCTCGACGGGATGGATGCCGTTCGCGTCGTCGCGGGCTCCTCGACGGTGTTCGGCATCGGCGCGAGCCGCGACCGTCACACGCTGGCGGCGCGCCTCACCGAGAACGACACGCGCCCCGAGGCGTGGGTGAACTTCGGCGGGCGCAGCTTCAACTCGACGCAGGAGCTGGTGCTGTTCACGCTGAACAAGCACCGCCTGCCGAAGGTCGAGGAGATCGTGCTGCTCTCGGGCTTCAACGATCTGGGCCTCGCCCGGCTCCCGGCGCGCATGCGCGGCGAGCACGGCGCCTTCTTCATGTGCCGCGACTTCTTCGACGCCATGTCGCGCAAGAAGCCCTCGACCTTCACCTCCTGGCTGCGCGGCCGCGGCGAGCAGGAGGAGGACGAGGCGCCGCCGACCATGGCCGAGCAGATCGACTACGCGGCGGGCCTGACGCTGCGCCATCTCGACGTCTGGCGCGCGCTCGCGGCCGACATGGGCGCGAGGCTCACCTACGTGCTGCAGCCGCTGGCGAACTGGGTGCGTGCGACGGGCTCGCGCGAGGAGGAGGCGCTGTTCGCCGAGCTCGAGCGGCGCGGCTCCTTCACCGAGATGTACGGCGACATCCTCGCCGCCGACACCCACCGAACCTACGCGGAGCGGCTGCGCGCCGGTGCCGAGGGCATGGGCGTGCGCTTCGTGGATCTCGCGCCGGTGATCGCCGCGGAGGCGGCGCCGGACCGCTGGCTGTTCGTCGACCGGATCCACTTCACCGACGACGGGCACGACTTCGTCGCGAAGCTGATGCTTCGCACGCTCAACGGAGGATAATCACCATGAAGACCATTCTCTCCTTCTTCGCCCGTCTCTTCGGCCGCAAGCAGGCCAAGAAGAAGGACGCGTCGATCTACCCGATGTTCTGAGCGCCGATGTTCTGAGCGCCGATGTTCCGAGCGCCGATGTCCTGAGCGCAGCGCGCTCGGCACCGTCCCTCACCGCAGGACGAGAGATCCCGCGCGCCACGACGCGCGCGGGAGACGGCCCCGCACGCCCGGCGTGCGGGCGCATCCACCGATCATGCTGGAGCGAGAGCGCGATGTGGCGTCACGTCTACCGTTGGGCGATCAACCCGGAAGTCTTCCTCGACGCGGCCAACCTGCGCGACCTCGTGCGCCAGGCCGGTCTCGCCGGCCCCGAGGGCGAGGCGGCCTTCGCCGCGCCCGCCGCGGGCGATCTCGACGCCGCGCGCGCGCGGCTCGACGAGGCCGTCGAGGGGGCGCGCGCCTCGCTCGCGGGGCTCGTCGGCTCGGCGCGCTCGCAGGAGACCGGCGCGCAGGACGCGGGGAAGCGAATCGAGGAGACGCTGATCGGCCAGTCCGCCCCCTTCGCGTCCGCGCTCGGCGCCTGGCTCCAGGGGCTCTCGGCGCCCGGGGTGTTCGAGGACGAGACGCACCTCGAGATCCTGGCGCTGCTCGCCGACGACGTCGGCGTCGGCAAGCCGGAGGCGTCGCGCGCCGACGCCTTCCGTCTCCTCGCGCGGCGCGCCGGCCTGCCGGACGTCGCGGGCGGCCCGCGCGACCTCGTCGCCGTGCGCGAGATCCAGGACGTGGCCTTCCGCTTTCCCGCGGTGCTGTTCGCGCTCTCGCGCCGCTCCGACGCCTTCGCGCCGGAGCTCGCGGGCATCGACCTCGCGCTGCGCACGATGGGCGTCGCCCCCGCCTTCTCGGCCCTCGCCGCCCTGCGCGAGATGCCCGAGCTGCCGCAGCTCGACCTCGCGCGCGCGCTCACCGACGAGGCGCTGCCGAAGGGCCACACGCCGCTCTCGCTCTCGCTCGGCATCGCCGCGCGCTACGCCGTTCCCGAGGCCGCGCGACGGGTGGCCGAGGGCTTCGCCTGGGGCGCGCGCGGCATCCTCGGCGCGGCGCGCGAGATCGAGGAGCTCGCCGCGACCGCCGTCGATCCGCGGCTCGCCATGGCGCTGCTCGTGCGGGAGCGCGCCCGCGAGGCCGCGGTCTACCATCAGACCTACAAGCTCGAGGGCAAGACCCTCGATGCCTGGTTCGTGGAGGCGCAGGACGATCCGCTGCCGCTCGTCGACGCGCTCGCCCGCTCCAAGCTGGTGCGCCCGAGCGACCCCGACCGCTCGGCGCTGATCGGCACGCTGATCCGCCCCAACGGCCCGATGTTCCGCATCTTCCGCGCCGAGGACGTGGCGGTGATCCGCCGCTGGATCGCGAGCCTCGCCGAGCCGCGTGCCGCGGACGCGGCCGAGGCGCCGGCGCGGCTGCCGCTCGACGTGCTCGCGCCGCGGCGGGGGCCGATCGCGGCGGGCGATGCCGCGCTCGGCGCGGTCCCGGCGACGATCCGCGACGCCTACCACCTGCTCCAGGGCCGTGCGCTCGCCCCGCGCACCCGGGCGTTCGCCCTCGACTACGCCCGGTTCTGGCTCGACGCCGCGCGCCGCTCGATCGACGCGACGGAGCGCTCGCTGCCGGCGGACTGGTCGCCGGGGCGCGTGCGCGCCTGGCTCCTCGACTCGCACGACAAGAACGCCGACACGTTCGAGCAGCACCGCGAGGACGCGATGCCGAGCCGCGAGGACGTGATCCGGGAGACGCTCCAGCTCGCGCCGCTGACGCTGATCGACGGCGCCTGGCTGCAGGGCTTCACCGAGACCTCGCTCGCCGCGACCCGCGTCGGCTTCCCGCTGTTCGAGACCTACTGGGACGAGCTCGGCAACGGCGACTGGACCATCAACCACCCCAAGATCTACCGCGAGGTGCTGGCGGCGATGGACATCCGCCTGCCGCCGACCGGCTCCCGGGCCTTCGCCGACAGCCCGCTGCTGGAGGACGCGTCGTTCCGCCTGCCGGTCTACTGGCTGTGCCTCGGCAAGTTCCCGACGACGCTGCGCCCCGAGATCCTCGGCATGAACCTCGCCATGGAGCTCTCGGGCGTGGGCGGCGCCTACCGCTCGGCACGGCGCTTCCTGAAGCACTACGGCTTCCCGACGCTGTTCGTCGACCTTCACAACACGATCGACAACGTCTCGACCGGGCACTCCGCCTGGGCGGCCGACGCGATCGACGCCTACATGCTCGCGGTCGGGGAGATCGACGACCCCGAGCCCCATTGGGAGCGCGTGCGCGCCGGCTACGAGTCGCTCGCGCCGATCGTCAAGCGTCCCGCCGAGCTCGACTACTTCCGCAAGGGCGCGCCGGCCGCCGCCGGCACGCCGAGCGCCTTCGAGCTCCTGCATCACGCGCCCGTCCGGGCGCCCGCCCGCGAGGCCGAACATGCGTGACCAAGGCAAGCACTCGGGCTATCACCTCGGCATCTCCGCCTACTACCACGACAGCGCCGCCGCCCTCGTGCGCGACGGCGCGCCCGTCGCCGCGGCGCAGGAGGAGCGCTTCACCCGGCGCCGCCACGATTCGAGCTTCCCCGCGAACGCGGTACGCTTCTGCCTGACGGAGGCGGGAATCTCCCTGTCGGATCTCGCCTCGGTGACCTATTACGAGCGCCCCGACATCAAGTTCCGCCGCACGCTGTCCTCCTTCGCGAGCGCGGGCCCGCGCGGGATCGGCGCCTTCGGGCGCATCGCGCCGGAGTGGCTCGGCTGGAAGCGCAACGCGCTCTCGGTGGTCGACGGCGAGCTCGCGAAGCTCGGCCTCGGCACCGCGCCGAAGGCGCGCGCCATCGAGCACCACCGCTCGCACGCGGCCTCCGCCTTCTTCCCCTCCCCCTTCGAGAGCGCGGCCGTGCTGTGCATCGACGGCGTCGGCGAGTGGCACACGACGACGATCTGGCACGGCAAGGGCAGCGCGCTCGAGCTCGTCAACTCGGTCTCCTACCCGCACTCCCTCGGGCTGCTCTACTCCGCCTTCACCTCCTTCTGCGGCTTCAAGGTCGATTCGGGCGAGTACAAGCTCATGGGCCTCGCGCCCTACGGCGAGCCGCGCTACGCCGACCTGATCCGCCGCGAGATCATCGCGCTGCGCCCGGACGGCTCCTTTACCCTGGCGCTGGACGAGTTCGAGTTCCTGCGCGGCGAGCGGATGATCGGCGAGGCCTTCGCGAAGCTCTTCGGCGGCCCCGCCCGCGATCCGGAGAGCAAGCTCACCCAGCGCGAGTGCGACATCGCCGCCTCGATCCAGGCCGTCACCGACGAGGCGGTGCTCGGGCTCGCCCGCGCCGCGAAGGAGATGACCGGCGAGGACGCGCTGTGCATGGCCGGGGGCGTCGCGCTCAACTGCGTCTCGAACGGCCACGTCTCGCGCTCGGGCCTGTTCTCGCGGCTGTGGGTCCAGCCCGCGGCGGGCGACGCCGGCTGCGCGCTCGGCGCCGCGCTCGACACGGCGATCACCGGCACCGGCCGGCGCGTGCCCGCGCAGCCCGATGCGATGAAGGGCGCCTATCTCGGGCCGGATTTCTCCGACGAGGAGATCGTCGCCTATCTCGAGGAGGCGGGGCACGCCCATCAACGGATGCCGGAAGAGGACCTGCTCGACGCCGTCTCGCGGCACCTGGAGCAGGGCGCGGTCGTCGGCTGGTTCCAGGGCCGCATGGAGTTCGGCCCGCGTGCGCTCGGCGCCCGCTCGATCCTGGGCGATCCGCGCAACACCGAGATGCAGCGCACGATGAACCTCAAGATCAAGTACCGCGAGAGCTTCCGCCCCTTCGCGCCCTCCGTCCTGGAGGAGGACGCGGCGGAGTATTTCGAGGTGCGCGAGGAGAGCCCCTACATGCTCGTCGTCTCGCCGGTGGCGGAGGCGATCCGCGTCGGGCCGACGCCGCGGCGCTCGCTCGGCGCCATCAACGAGGTGCGCTCGACGCTCCCGTCGATCACCCACGTCGACCTCTCGGCGCGGGTGCAGACGGTGACGGAGGCGCGCTCGCCCCGCTACGCGCGGCTCCTGCGGCGCTTCAAGGCGCTCACCGGCTGCCCGGTTCTCGTCAACACGTCGTTCAACGTGCGCGGCGAGCCGATCGTCTGCACGCCGCAGGAGGCGTACCGCTGCTTCATGCGCACCGAGATGGACGTGCTCGTGCTCGGCTCGTGCCTCCTCGTGAAGGGCGACCAGGCGCCGCTCGTCGAGGACGTCGACTGGCGCGCGGAGATCCCGCTCGACTGAGAGCCACGCCGCACCGCGTCGCAACGAGGGAAACGTCATGCTGCATCCGCTGTATCACCTCCTCTACGTCGTCGTCCTCCTGCCGATCTGGGCGGTACGCCGGATCACCGGCGGCTCGCGGTTCGGCCGGCGCTTCCACGCCGCGCCCTCGGCCTGGGACAGGCCGGTGGTCCGCGTCGCCCCCGCGACGGTCTCCTCCCGGACGCAGGGGCGCTGAGCCATGTCGGCGACGATCTACAAGACGCTCGCCGCGACGCCGATCACGGTCGTCGGCGGCGAGGGCGCCTGGCTGCACGGCGCGGGCGGCGAGCGCATCCTCGACACCTGCGGGGGCGTGTGCGTCTCGAGCCTCGGCCATCGCCATCCCGGCATCATCGAGGCGATGCGCGCCGCCGCCGGCGACGTCGCCTGGGCGCACGCCGGCAGCTTCACCTGCGAGGCCGCGGAGGAGCTCGCCGACTTCCTCGTCGCGCGCTCCGGCGGGCTCGCCAGGGTGCAGTTCCTCTCGGGCGGCTCGGAGGCGATGGAGCTCGCGCTCAAGGTCGCGTACCAGTACCATTGCGAGCGCGGCGAGCCCGAGCGCAGCGTCTTCGTCGCGCGCCGGCAGGGCTACCACGGCTCGACGCTCGGCACGCTGGCGGTCTCCGGCAACCGGGACCGCCGCTCGGTCTTCGAGCCGCTCCTGATGCGCACGGAGTTCGTCTCGCCCTGCTACGCCTATCGCGGCAAGGCGCCGGGCGAGAGCGACGCGGACTACGCCGCGCGCCTCGCCGACGAGCTCGACGAGGCCATGCGCGCCATCGGCCCGGGCCGGGTCGCCGGCTTCCTGGCGGAGCCGGTCGTCGGCTCCACCAACGGCGCGGTGCCGGCGGTGCCGGGGTACTTCGAGGCGGTGCGCAGGGTCTGCGACCGGCACGGCGCGCTGCTCGTCCTCGACGACGTGATGTCGGGCATGGGCCGCTCGGGACCGCTCTACTCGCACCTCGAGGACGGGATCGTCCCGGACATCGTCGCCGTCGGCAAGGGCCTGGCCGCCGGCTACCAGCCGATCTCCGGCTACCTCCTCGCCCAGCACGTCTTCGACGCGATCCGCGACGGCTCGGGCGTGCTGCGCAACGGCCAGACGCACGTCAACCATCCCTTCGGCTGCGCGGTCGCGCTCGCCGCGCAGCGGATCATCGAGGAGGAGGACCTCCTCTCGATCGCCGCCGCCCACGGCCACCGGATGCGCGGGCTGCTGGAGGAGGCCTTCGCGGACGATCCGTTCGTTGGCGACGTCCGCGGCCGGGGGCTCTTCCTCGGCGTCGAGCTCGTGGCGGACCGGGAGACGCGCGAGCCGCTCGACGGCGGCGGCGCGCTCGTCGCGGAACTCAAGCGCCGGGCGCTCGCCCGCGAGCTGCTGATCTATCCGGGCTCCGGCACGGCGGACGGGGTGCGCGGCAACCACGTGCTCTTCGCCCCGCCCTTCGTCTCGAGCCCCGCCGAGATCGCCGAGATGGTCTCGCGCTTCGCCGAGGTGCTCGCCGACGCGCGCCCTGCGCTGGAGGCCGCTGCCCGCGCGCCCGCCCACGCGTGAGGCACGCGCACGACGGAGCGGGAACGTCGCCGCCCGTCATGGACGCGACGAAGTAAGTATGCCATTTTAAAGTGTACAAGGCGGAATGAAACCCTCAAAACGTGCGGTAGCGGAACGAAGCGACCCGGCACGACCGAGGGGCGAAGGGGCGCCCAAGAAGCTCAGCAACCGAGGAACCGTCCATGTCGATCGTGTCCGACCTCGTCGCCGCGCAGCCCGCGGCGGCCCCTTCGCCGACGGCCTCGCCCGTCCGCCGGCCCCTCGTCCAGGTCCACAACGAGTGGGACCCGCTCGAGGAGATGATCGTCGGCATCGCCGACGGCGCCCGCGTGCCCCGGGCCGATCCCGGCCTCTACGCCGTCGACTACGCGGAGAATCACGCGAGCGCCGACGAGATCCCGTCAGGCCCCTACGAGCACCGGGTGATCGCCGAGGCGAACGAGGATCTCGCGCGTTTCGCCGAGACGCTCGCCGCCCACGGCGTCACGGTGCGCCGTCCGGAGCCGACGGATCACGCCGCCACCTTCGGCGCACCCGGCTGGACCACCGACGGCGAATACAATTACTGCCCGCGCGACGTGCTGCTGCCGATCGGCGACATGATCATCGAGGCGCCGATGATGCTGCGCTCGCGCTACTTCGAGCCCTTCGCCTACCGCCACCTGCTGGCGGAGTACGTCGAGAGCGGCGCGCGCTGGATCTCGGCGCCCAAGCCGCGCCTGCCCGACGAGACCTGGACGGCGCGCCCCGGCGAGGGCCCGATCATCGCCGAGCTGGAGCCGCTCTTCGACGCCGCGAACGTCCTGCGGGTGGGGCGCGACATCCTCTTCCAGATCTCGCGCAGCGGCAATCGCCTGGGGCTCGCCTGGCTGCGCAGCGTGCTCGGTCCGCAGTACCGCGTGCACGCGGTGGAGGGCGTCTACGACGGCACCCACATCGACACCTCGATCACCCTCGTGCGTCCCGGCCTCGTCGCGCTGAGCGCCGAGCGGGTGAGCCCGGACAAGGTGCCGGCGATCTTCGCGCGCTGGGACAAGATCTGGGTCGAGGACATGGTGGACACCGGCTACGCCTGGTCCTACCCGCGCGCCTCGATCTGGCAGGGCATGAACTTCATCATGATCAACCCCGCGCTCGCCGTCGTGAACGAGCTCCAGCGCCCGCTCATCCGCCAGCTCGAGTCCCACGGCGTCGGCGTCGTGCCGCTGCCGATGCGGCAGGCGCGCACCCTCTCGGGGGGCTTCCATTGCGTCTCGGTGGACATCCGCCGGCGCGGCACGCTCGAGGACTATACCTGACCCGCGACGATTGGCATGGTCACGCTCCACGCATCCGGAGGCACCCATGGGAACCGGTCTCGGGCTCGAGTACCTGTCGCTGATCCTGTTCACGGTCTCGACGTGCATCACGCCGGGACCGAACAACACCATGCTCCTAGCCTCCGGCGTGAACTACGGCGTGCGCTCCAGCATGCCGCTGCTCGTTGGCATCAACATCGGCTTCCCGCTGATGGTGGTCGCGGTGGGGCTCGGGATCGGCGGCATATTCCAGACGTGGCCGGTCCTGCACGACGTGCTGCGCATCGTCGGCTCGGCTTACCTGCTCTGGCTCGCCTGGCGTATCGCCACGGCGGGCCGCAGCAAGGACGCGGGCGCGAACGCGCGCCCGCTGACCTTCATGCAGGCCGCGCTGTTCCAGCTCGTCAACCCGAAGGCCTGGATCATGGCGGTCGGCGCGGTCAGCGTCTACTCGATCGCGTCCGACACCTATGCGATGCAGGTCTTCGCCATCGCGCTGATCTTCTTCCTGTTCGGCACGCCCTGCTCGGCGGTCTGGCTCTTGGGCGGCTCGGCGATGCGGCGGGTGCTCGGCGATCCGCGCTGGCTGCGGGCCTTCAACGTGGCGATGGCCGCGCTCCTCGTCGCGTCGCTCTGGCCGGTCCTGTCGATCTACCTTACGCCCTGATCGGGCACGGCGGCACCCATCTGCGGTCTTGCAACCGACCGCCGCAGCATCGTACAACTCTCAATCATGATACGACCCGCCCGGCTCCCGTGTGCGGACGGGTCCGCATGCTCGCGATCGTCCATACCAGGAGACCGGAATGATCCAGATCCCCCGCGCCCCGGACCCGATCCTCAACCACGACAAGGTCCTCCTGTCGGTCTGCACGATGGATTGGTGCGATTTCGGCGTGGCCTTCTCCAAGCGTGTCTTCACCAACATGGACGTGCTGCTGTGGGACCCGGGGGACCCGTACCCCGCCATGGTCGACGATTGGGAGGGCGATTGGATCATCTCCTATCGCGGCGACTTCATCTTCCCCGAGCGGGTCTTTTCTCGCGCGCGCAAGGGCGCGATCAACTTCCACCCGGCGCCGCCGCGCTATCGCGGGCTCGGCAGCCAGCACTACGCCATCTACGCCGGCGACAAGACCTACGGCTCGACCTGCCACCACCTGGCGCGTTCGGTCGACACGGGAGACATCATCGACGTGGAGGAGTTCGACGTCGCGCCGGGCTCCACCGCCTCGACGCTGCGCATCCACGTGGGCGCTGCCTGCCTGCAGCAGTACCTGCGGCTGCTCACGCGCTACATCCTGCCCGGCAACCCGCTGCCGCGCTCGGAGCGGCGCTGGGGCGACCGGCTCTACCGGCAGGCCGAGATCGACGCCTGGCTCGCCCACATGCGCGAGACGGAGCCGAACCACCTTTGCCTGCTTTGACGCTTGCGGAGCGACCGCGGGCGGCGTATGAGATCGCCCGCGGCATGCGCGTATTCTCCCCGAGGCGGAGCGGCTCGTGGACATCCTTCCCTACCTGCTCATCGCGTACGGAACCTACGTGGTCGGCACGGCGAGCCCGGGCCCGGCGAACCTCGCCATCATGGCGACCTCGATGGAGGCCGGCCGGACCGCCGGCGTCGCCATGGCCTTCGGGGTCGTCTCCGGCTCGGTGATGTGGGGCACCGTGGCGGCGCTCGGCCTCGGCGCGCTGCTCGAGGCCTCCGCGACCGCGCTCGTCGTCATGAAGGTGATGGGGGGGCTCTACCTCCTCTGGCTCGCCTTCCGCGCCGCGCGCGGCGCGCTGTCGAAGACCGCCGTCGAGCTGCCGTCCGGGCCGGCGACGGGCGTGACGATGACGCTGCGCCGCCACTATCTGCGCGGGCTGGGCATCCACCTGGTGAACCCCAAGGCCGTGTTCGTCTGGATGGCGATCATCACGCTCGGCCTGCCGGTCGGCGCGCCGCCGGTACTCGCGGCGCTGATCGTCGCCGGCTGCGCCGTGCTCGGCGTCCTCGTCTTCGTCACCTACGCCATCGTGTTCTCGAGCGCGCCGGTGGTTCGGATCTATGCGGGGCTGCGGCGCTGGATCAGCGCGGTGATCGCGCTGTTCTTCGGCGCCGCCGGCACGCGCCTCCTGCTCTCCTGACCCCCGACCCTTCCTGAACCTCCCGACCGACCGCCGCGCCGGAGTCTCGGACCATGCCTGCCGAAACGTCCACGGAACACGTCACGGAACACGTCACGGAACACGTCACGGAACACGTCACGGAACACGTCACGGAACACTTCGCGGAACGCGTACACGCCGACACGCCGCGCGCACGCCTCGCGCGCGTGCTGCGGCTGACGGTCCCCGTCGCGATGGCCTACCTCCCGCTCGGTGTCGCCTTCGGCGTCTATCTCGTGTCGAGCGGCATCGCCTGGTACTGGGCGCCGCTGTCGGCGATGATCATCTTCGCGGGCTCGATCGAGTTCCTCGCGGTGAGCTTCCTGATCGCCGGCCTGCCGCTGGCGGTCGTGGCGTGGACGACCTTCGTCGTGAACTTCCGCCACATCTTCTACGGGCTCTCCTTCCCCATCGGCCGGCTGAGGACGCTGCCGCAGAAGCTCTACGGGGTCTACGCGCTCACCGACGAGACCTACGGGATCACGGCGGCCGGCGACGGGCGCCGGCTCGACGGGCCGGGGATCACGCTCCTCCAGCTCGTGAGCCATTTCTGGTGGATCCTCGGCGCGGGGCTCGGCGCCGGGCTCGGCGCGATCATCCCGCCGCACATCGGCGGCTTCGAGTTCGCGCTCACCGCCATGTTCCTGATCCTCGCCGTCGACGCCGTGCGCCACAGCCGCGACGGGCGCCTGCTCGTCTACGCCGGGGCCGCCTGCGCGGCCGGCTTCGCCGCCGAGCGGCTCGTCGCCGAGAACGCCTTCCTGATCGCTGGGCTGATCGCCTATCTCGGCCTCGTCAGCGCCGACTGGGTCCGTTCCCAGCGAGCCCGCGAGGAGGCCCCCCATGCCGGCTGAGACGATCTCCGACGGGCGGGTGCTCGCCGTCATCCTCGTCGTCGCCGCGGTGACGGTGGCGCTGCGGGCGATGCCCTACGTCGCCATGGACGCGCTCGCGCGCAACGGCTACCTGCTGCACCTCGGCCGAAAGATGCCGGTGGGCGTCATGGTTCTGCTCGTGGCCTACACCCTCCAGGACGTCGATGTCACGACCTATCCCTACGGCCTGCCGATCCTCGGCTCCGCCGCTGTGGCACTCGCGCTCTACTGGTTCACGCGAAACGCCCTCGTCGGCATCGGGGCGGGCCTCGCCTGCCACCTCGTGGCGGTGAACGGCCTCGTATGAACGGGGCCGTGGTTCGTCAGCGCAGCGCGATCGGATAGGCGCGCTGCACGCCACGGGCGACCATCACGGCGACGCCGACCTTGATCGCGTCGCCGGGCAGGAACACGACCATGCTCGCCGCCGCCGGGCCGAGGCCCATGCCCGTCACCACCGAGAGCCACGGGACGCCCACCGCATAGACCGCGCCGATGCCGCCGACGACGCAGGCGAGCGCGGCGCCTGCGAGATCCGGCGTCCGCCACGGTCCCATGCGCCGGATGCGTGCCGCCAGCGCACCCACGACGACCGCGCCGACGATCCAGCCGAGGATGAACCCGCCCGTCGGCCCGAGCAGGACGCCGAAGCCGCCGCGCCCGCCGGCGAGGATCGGCAGGCCGAGCGCCACCAGGAGCACGAACAGCGCGAGCGCGAGGCCGCCGCGCTTCGGGCCGAGCATCAGCCCCGCCAGCATCGGCCCGAGCGACTGCAGCGTGATCGGCACGGGCAGGAAGCCCACGTTGATCGGCGGCACGAGCCCGAGCGCCGCCGTGAGGGCGGCGAAGAGGGCGACGAGGACGAGGTCACGCGTTGTCATGGTCGGCACTCCCGGGGCCGGTCTTGGAGGAGATCGATCTGGATGGCGGATAGGCGCGTGCGTCGATCGCCTCGGCGATCGCGTCGGCGCTGCGCAGGACGCGCACGATCATCGGCACGACGAGCGCGACGGGCCCGACCCGCAGGCCGCGCGCCGCCCGCGCCTCGCGGATGTCGGCGGCCTGCTTCACGAGCTCCGGCACGAAGCGCAGGACGAGCGCCACCGCGAGCGCGACCTTGCCGGCGTCCGCGATGCCGATGCGCTCGAGCGGCATCAGCAGCCGCTCCAGCGTCGCCAACAGGTCCGAGGTGCGCGTCGTCAGCGTCAGAGCATAGCCGAGCAGCACGAGCGCCACCATGCGCGCGCCCAGGGCCGCCGCCTCGCGCCAGCCGACCAGCCAGACGTTGGCGGCGACCACGACTGCGACGACGATGGCGATCCCGGCGAGCGCGCCGCGGATGCGGGCGAGCCGCACGCCCGTCGCCGCGACCACGCCCGCCGCGGCAATCGCCGCCGCGCCGAGCACGATCGGCGAGGAGACGAGGAACAGCGCGAGGCCGAGCCCCGCCAGCGCCGCGAGCTTCGCGCCCGCCGGCAGGCGGTGCAGGGGCCCGTCGCCCGGAACGTAGAGCGAGGGGCTCATGCGCGGTTCTCCCGATACCAGCGCAAAGCCGGCTCCGGCGCGTCGTCGGCGACGATGCGGCCCTCGTCGACGACCAGGACGCGCTCGAAGTCGCCCACGAGATCGAGGTCGTGGGTGACGACGATCGCCGTCTGCGCCAGCATGGCGATCGCATCGCGGATGCGGTTGCGGTTGCGCAGGTCGAGCGCCGTCGTCGGCTCGTCGAGGACGACGATCTCCGGCTCCATGACGAGCACGGAGACGAGGGCGAGCATCTGCTTCTCGCCGCCGCTGAGCGTGTGGGCGGGCCGATCCGCGAGCCCGTCGAGCCCGTGCTCCGCCAGCGCCGCGAGCGCCCGCGCCTGCGCGTCCCTCTTCGAGAACCCGATGTTGCGCAGGCCGAAGGCGACGTCCTCGCCGACGATGGGGAAGACGATCTGGTTCTCCGGGTTCTGGAACACGAAGCCGACCGCGCGGCGCACGGCGCGCGTCTGCGTGCGGGTGTCGAGGCCGTGGACGCGCACCGTGCCCGCGTCGGGCAGGACGAGGCCGTTGAGGAGGCGCGCCAGCGTGCTCTTGCCCGAGCCGTTGAGGCCGACGACCCCCACGCGCCGCTCCTCGAGCACGAGGTCGATCCCGCGCAGCACGGGTCGCTCCTGCAACGTGACGCTGACGTTGTCGACGACGATGGACATGCTCGGGACGGCGGGGGCTCGGGGTCTCGGGGTCTCGGGGTCTAGCGGCATCGGCCCTTAGCACCCGCGGCTGCGATGGGATAGGGTCGCGGGCACGATGACGCTCGCCACGCTCGTCCACCGCTTCGGCGAACCCGCGGACGTGGTCCGCCTGGAGACGCACGGGGCACAGCAGACCGGCCCGACCCTCCCGCTCGCGGAGATCGCGGACGCCCTGCGCCATGCCGAGCGGTCGGGGCGAGCGGGCAAGATCCTGCTCGCGTCCTGAGCCGCAGCGGCCGTTCGGCTGACCATCAGAGGGCGAGCGCGCGGCGCGCCGTTTCGACCTGCGCGAGCGCACCGGGCACGAAAGCCGCGGCGGCGTCGACGTAGGGCGCGAGGTCGAAGGCGCGCGCCAGCACGTCCGCGGGAAGATCGCCCGGCGCGGCGAGGGCGTCGCGCAGCGACATGCCCCGCGACCGCACGTCGTCGGCGGCGGCCGTGACGCGCGCGTGCGCCTCCTCGGCCCCGAGGACCGGCGCGAGCGCCGCGGCGGCGGCGTCGGCGAAGAGAAGGCCACGGGTCAGGTCGAGGTTGCGCGCCATCGCCGCCTCGTCCACGACGAGCCCCTCCGCCAGCCGCCGCGCCTCGGCGAGCGCGCCCGACGCGAGCCCGAAGAGCGTCGGCAGCGCATGCCATTCGGCGTGCCAAGCGCCCGCCGGCCGCTCGTGCGCGGCGACCATGGCGTCGAGGAGCGTCGTCGCGGGACCGCGCGCGGCGCTCGCGGCCGCGAGGATCACGGTGCAGGAGACGGGGTTGCGCTTGTGCGGCATGGCGGAGGAGCCGCCGCGGCCGGGCGCGTGCGGCTCGGCCACCTCTCCCACCTCGGTCGCGGCGAGATGGGCGACATCTCCCGCCATCTTGCCCAGCGCACCCATGAGCGTCGCGAGCCAGGTCCCCGCCCGCACCACGCCCGCCCGGCGCGTGTGAGTGGCGATCGGCGCCGCCGCCAGCCCGATCTCGCGGGCGAAGGCGTCGGCGACCTCGGGCGCCCGCGCGCCGAAGGCGGGAAGCGTTCCTGCCGGCCCGGCCAGGGAGGCGACGCAGGCGCCCGTGCGCACCGCCGGCAGCTCGGCCGCGACGTCGGCGATCCCCGCCGCCCAGACCGCCGCCTTGAACCCGAACGTCACCGGCGTCGCGTGCTGGCCATAGGTGCGCCCCGCGCAGGGGGTGCGCGCATGGGCCTCGGCGAGCCGCGCGAGCCCGGCGAGGATGGCGTCGAGATCCGCCGCGACGAGGGCGAAGGCGCGGTGCAGGGCGAGCGCCAGCGCGCCGTCGATCAGGTCCTGCGTGGTCGCGCCCTTGTGGAGGTCGCGGGCGAGCGCGGGCGGCAGCATCGCCCGAAGCGCCTTCAGGAACGGGATGGAGGGCACGCCGGCATGCGCCGTTTCCCGGCCGATCGCCGCGAGGTCGACGGCGTCGGGCGCGATCGCCGCGATCGCCGGGCCGAGCGTCTCCGGCGCGAGGCCGAGGCCCGCTTGCGCCCGCGCCAGCGCCGCCTCCACCGCCAGCATGTCGGCGATCCGCGCGCGATCGTCGAAGACCGCGCGCATGGCCTCGCTCGCGAAGAGCGGGCCGGTCAGCGCGGAATCGAGCGCGGAGAAGGTCATGCCGGCCCCCAGTCCATCGGCAGGCCGACGTAGTTCTCGGCGAGCGTGGTCATCGCCGCGCGCGAGGTGGTGACGTAGTCGAGCTCGGCCAGCTGGCGGCGGCGGTCGAAGGGGGACGCGTCGTCGAAGGTGTGGAGCATCTGCGTCATCCACCAGGAGAAGCGCTGCACGGTCCAGATCCGGCGCAGGCAGGTGTCGGAATAGGCCTCCAGCGCCGCCTCCGAGCCGCGAGCGTAGTAGCTCTCGAGCGCGCGGGCGAGGACGCGCACGTCGCCGACCGCGAGATTCATGCCCTTGGCCCCCGTCGGCGGCACGATGTGCGCGGCATCGCCGGCGAGGAAGAGGCGGCCGTGGCGCATCGGCTCGGCGACGAAGCTGCGCATGGCGGTGACGCCCTTCTGGACGATCTCGCCCTCCTCGAGCCGCCAGCCCGAGCCCCCGGCGAGGCGGACCTGCAGCTCCTCCCAGATCCGCGCGTCGGGCCACGTCGCGATGTCCTCGTCGGGCGGACATTGCAGATAGAGCCGGCTTATCTCCGGGGAGCGCATCGAGAGGAGCGCGAAGCCGCGCTCGTGGTGCGCGTAGATCAGCTCCTCGGAGGCCGGCGGCGTCCTCGCCAGGATTCCGAGCCATCCGAAGGGATAGACGCGCTCGTAGACCCGCAGCACGTCGGCGGGAATCGCGGCGCGCGAGACGCCGTGGAAGCCGTCGCAGCCCGCGATGAAATCGCAGCGGCGGGCGTGCTGAACGCCGTCCTGCGTCCAGGAGAGCGTCGGCGCGTCGCCCTCGATGCCGTCGATGCGCGTGTCGGACACCTCGAAGACGATCTCGCCGCCGGCCGCGAGCCGCGCGGCGACGAGGTCCTTCACCACCTCGTGCTGGCCGTAGACCATCACCGACTTGCCGACGAGGTCCTGGAAATCGATGCGCCGTGCCTCGCCCGCGACCTTCAGGATCGTGCCGTGATGGAGGAGCCCCTCGCGGTCCATGCGCGCGCCGACGCCGGTATCCCGCAGCACGTCGACCGTGCCCTGCTCGAGCACCCCCGCGCGGATGCGCCCCTCGACATGCGCGCGGCTCCTCGCCTCGATCACGACGGAGGAGATGCCGACGAGGTCGAGGAGGTGCGACAGGAGCAGGCCCGCCGGCCCCGCGCCGACGATGCCGACCTGGACATGTGGCTGCGTCATTGCGGCCTCCTCAGACCTCGAAGAACACGGTCTCGCCCTCGCCGTCACCATCGCCCTGGAGGCGCACGTCGAAGGCGTATTCGCCCTCGCCCCCCCGGCGGGCGATCAGCGTGGCCCGGCGCTCCGCGGGCACCAGGGCGAGGACGGGGTCGGCGGCGTTGGCGGGCTCGTCGTCGAAGTAGAGGCGGGTCGCGAGGCGGTTCAGGAGCCCGCGGGCGAAGACGGACACCGCGATGTGCGGTGCCTGCTTCGTCCCGTCCGGGCCGGGCACCGCGCCGGGCTTCACCGTGACGAAGACGAAGCGGCCGTCGGCATCGGTCTCCGCGCGGCCGAAGCCGCGGAAGGCGGTGTCGGCGGCATCGTCGGGGTAGCGCCCCTCCCCGTCCGCCTGCCAGATCTCCAGCATGGCGTCCGGCACCGGCTCGCCCGCCCCGTCGAGGACGCGGCCCTCGATGCGGATGCGCTTTCCCGTCGCATCCGGCGTGACGAGCATGCTGCCGGCGATGCCGCGGGCGTCGTAGGCCTCGGGCGTGAGGCAATAGGCGAAGAAGGGCCCCACGGTCTGGGACGGGGTGATCCCGGAGGGCGTGACCCGGCGCTCAGTCATGATGCGGGTCCTCCATCGGCGTCGCGGCGCGCCCGCGCAGGACGATGTCGAAGCGGTAGCCGAGCGCCCATTCGGGCGTCGTCGTCTCGATGTCGAAGGACGAGACCAGCCGCTCGCGGGCGCGGGGGTCTGGGATCGACTGCCAGATCGGGTCGAGCGCGAGCAGCGGGTCGCCGGAGAAGTACATCTGCGTCACGAGCCGCGTGACGAAGCTCGGCCCGAAGAGGGAGAAGTGGATGTGCGCCGGGCGCCAGGCGTTGTGGTGATTGCGCCAGGGATAGGCGCCGGGCTTGATCGTCGTGAAGGTGTAGCCGCCGCTCGCGTCGGTGACGACGCGGCCGGCGCCGGTGAAGTTCGGGTCGAGCGGCGCGTCGTGGCGGTCGTTCACGTGGATGTAGCGGCCGGCCGCGTTGGCCTGCCAGATCTCGATGAGCGTATGCGGCACCGGCCGCCCGTCCTCGTCGAGGACGCGGCCCGTCACCACGATGCGCTCGCCGATCGGCGCGCCCGCATGCCCAGCGGTCAGGTCGTTCTCGTCGGGCGCGACGCTCTCGTGACCGTAGACCGGGCCGGTCAGCTCGGTCAGCGTATGCGGCAGGATCACCAGCGGCTTGCGGGGCGCGCGCAGGCGCGTCGAGGCGTAGGCCGGCGCGTCGTTGGGCGGATGGGCGGCGAGGCTCTCGCGCGGGTACGCGCGCGTGGGCGTCTGAGACATCTCCCGTCCCTCCTCGCGCCGCGCTCCGGCGGCGCTGCCGGGCGCGGTCATTCGTATGCGAATGATCTTGGCGCGAAAGGGAGGCCTTGTCAAAACGAGGACGCCCCCGCGCGGGCGCGCGAGGGCGTGATCACGTGAGAGCGTCGAGATGAAGCGCTTCGCCGTCGCGGCTGCGCCGCGGGTCTCCCCTCCCCCTCGTGGGGAGGGGCGGGGGTGGGGGGCGTGCAGGAGTTGCTCGAGGCGAATTCATGCCGCCCCTCTCTTGCGAACGATACCGCGGGACGACCTGCGCTCGTGGCCCGAGGGGGGGGAGGCAGCGGCGCCGCGCCGGCAGGCCGATGGTCGGGAACGAAAGGGGGTCCGGGACGGCATCGGCGTCGGCGACAATCCTAGACGCCCCACACCCCCGGCCCCTCTCCACAAGGGAGAGGGGAGACCGTCGCGCGCGTCATCGGCGACGCGACCGATCGTCGTCCGAGTTCCGGAAACCGCGCGCGTCAGCCGACGATCTCGTTGCCCGCGAAGAACTGCGCGATCTCGATCTGCGCGTTCTCGGCGGAGTCCGAGCCGTGGACGCTGTTCTCGCCCACCGACAGGGCGAACTTCTTGCGGATCGTGCCCTCGGCGGCGTTGGCCGGGTTCGTCGCGCCCATCACCTCGCGGTACTTGGCGATGGCGTTCTCGCCCTCGAGCACCTGCACCACGACGGGAGCGGAGATCATGAAGTCCACGAGCTCGCCGAAGAACGGACGCTCGGAATGCACGGCGTAGAACGTCTCCGCCTGGGCGCGGGTCATGAGGATGCGCTTCTGCGCGACGATCCTGAGGCCCGCCTCCTCGATCACGGCGTTCACGGCGCCGGTGAGGTTGCGCTTGGTCGCGTCGGGCTTGATGATCGAGAAGGTGCGCTCGGTGGCCATGTCGGTATCCGCTCTCGGGATGCGTGGAAGATGGCGGGCTTATAGCCGCGCCGCCCCGCACCCTCAAGCGGCCCGATCAGGCGGCGGCGAGAAACATCCGCGCGGCGCGCTGGGCGGCGGCGATCTCGTCGGCGCTCATCTCCTGCGCGAGCTCGGCCCGGCGCGAGACCGCCGCCCGGCAGCCCTTGGCGACCGCGATGTTCAGCCACTTGTGCGCGGCGACGAGATCGAGCGGCACCGAGCGGCCGACCGCATGCATGAGGCCGAGCTCGAGGTAGGCCTCACCGGTATCGAGATCCGGCACGAGGGCGGCGATGTCGGCGGCACCGAGATCGAGACGAGCCATGGTCCTGCTCCCCTGTTCCACTTGCGTTGTTGAAGGGAAGCTTGCCGGGGACGGATGAAATCTCGTCTAAAATTGTCGGTGAATCGGTGCGTAACCTAGATGACCACGTGTTTAGGTGAATGCGGGGTGAAGCCGCGTTCTCCCCGGAGCGGAGAAATCCGCGCGGAACGCGCGGGCGGCGGGGCCGTTCGAACGTCCTGCGAGCGGCACCGCCGCCCTCCCCACCCTCCGGCCTTCGGCCGTCGTCCTCCCCTGCGGGGAGGTTGCCCGCTAGCCCGCCCGGCGCATCATCACCGAGCGCTTGGTCACCAGCGCGGCCACGATCACCCCGATCGTGACGAGCGCGATGAGGATCGTCGAGGCGGCGTTGATCTCGGGCGTGACGCCCAGCCGCACCGACGAGTAGATGCGCATCGGCAGCGTCGTCGCGCCCGGGCCCGAGGTGAAGCTCGCGATGACGAGGTCGTCGAGCGAAAGCGTGAAGGCGAGGAGGAAGCCCGCGAGCACGGCGGGCGCGATGACCGGCAGCGTCACCGACACGAAGGTGCGCCACGGCGTCGCCCCGAGATCCATCGCCGCCTCCTCGAGCGAGCGATCGAAGGCGACGAGGCGGGCCTGCACCACCACCGTCACGAAGCACATGGTGAAGGTCACGTGGGCGAGCGTCACCGTCCAGAAGCCGCGATCGAGGTCTATCGAGACGAACAGCAGGAGGAGCGACAGGCCGGTGATCACCTCCGGCATCACCATCGGCGCGTAGACCATCCCGGTGAACAGCGCGCGTCCGCGGAAGCGCCCGTATCGGGTGAGCGAGATCGCCGCCATCGTCCCGAGCACGGTGGCGAGGATCGCGGTGACGAAGGCGACGCGCACCGTCACCCAGGCGGCGTCGATCAGCGGCTGGTTCTGGAGGAGCGCGAAGTACCATTGCGTCGAGAACCCGCCCCACACCGACACCAGCCGCGAGGCGTTGAAGGAGTAGAGGATCAGGATCAGGATCGGGATGTAGAGGAAGGCGAAGCCCAGCGTCAGCGAGACGACGTTGAAGGGCGACAGGCGGCCTCTCATCGGCTCTCCTCCATCATCGGCCTTCCTCCAGGCGCCGCGCCTCGGCCTCCCGGAAGAGCACGATCGGGACGACGAGCACGACCAGCATCACGATCGCCACGGCCGAGGCGAGCGGCCAGTCCCGGTTCGAGAAGAACTCGCTCCACAGGATGCGCCCGATCATCAAGGTGTCCGAGCCGCCGAGCAGGTCGGGGATGACGAACTCGCCCACCGCCGGGATGAAGCACAAGAGCGCGCCGGCGACGATACCCGGCCAGGACAGCGGCACGGTAATCGTCCAGAAGGCCTTCAGCGGCGTCGAGCCCAGGTCCTGCGCCGCTTCGATCAGCGTGTCGTCCATGCGCTCCAGCGTGGCGTAGAGCGGCAGCACCATGAAGGGCAGGTAGGTGTAGACGATGCCGATGTGCACCGCGATCTCGGTGTTGAGGATCGTCAGCGGCCGGTCGATCACGCCGATCGCCATGAGGGCGCCGTTGAGCAGGCCCTCCGGGCGCAGGATGCCGATCCAGGCGTAGACGCGGATCAGGAAGCTCGTCCAGAACGGCAGGATCACCGCCGCGACGAGGATGCCGCGCAGCGACGGCGAGGCCTTCGCCATGGCGTAGGCGATGGGGTAGCCGACGAGGAGCAGGATCAGCGTCGAGGACGCGGCGATGCGCAGGGACGAGCCGAGCGCGGCGACGTAGAGGTCGTCGGAGGTGATGAAGACGAAGTTGTCGAACGACAGATCACCGAGGAAGGCGACGAAGCCCTCCCATCCGCCGGCCGGGTCCAGCGTCGGGCCGTAGGGCGGCTGGGCCAGCTCCGGATAGGAGAGCGCGATCTTGAGGACGATCAGCACCGGCAGCGCGAAGAAGGCGCCGAGCCAGAGGTAGGGCGCACCGATCACGAGCCGGCGGCCCAGACCGCGGCGTCGGGGCTCGTCGCGGCGGATCTCGTCGCGTGCCATCCCCTCCCCTCCTCAGCTCGAGAGGATCACGGCGGCGTCCGGGAGGAAGCCGATGTGGACGCGCTCCTCGAGGTCGATCGGCCGCTCGACGAAGCGCGTCGTGTTCGCCCGGGTGACGCGCAGGATGCGCCCGTCGTCGAGGCGGATGCGGTAGACCGTCCAGTCCCCGAGATATCCGATGTCCCAGACCTCGCCCTCGAGGGCGTTCTCGCCCTGCGGCCGCTCGCGCGAGACCGTCATCTTCTCCGGGCGCACCGCGACCGCGACCGCCTGGCCGGGGTCGAGCGCCTCGTCGGGATCGTCGACGGCGAGCGGGCCGAGCGCGCCGGGCGCCGCGATGCGCCACAGGCCGGACGGCTCGCGCCCGGTCACCGTCCCGTCGAGGATGTTCACGTCGCCGACGAAGTCCGCGACGAAGCGGTTCTTCGGCTGCTCGTAGATCTCGCCCGGCGTCGCCACCTGGACGAGGCGCCCGGCATCCATCACGGCGATGCGGTCGGCCATGGTCATCGCCTCCTCCTGGTCGTGGGTGACCATGATGAAGGTGGTGCCGAGCTCGATCTGGATGTCCATCAGCTCGAACTGCGTCTCCTCGCGCAGCTTCTTGTCGAGCGCGGCGAGCGGCTCGTCGAGGAGAAGCACCTTCGGGCGCTTGGCGAGAGCGCGGGCGAGCGCGACCCGCTGGCGCTGGCCGCCCGAGAGCTGATGCGGCTTGCGCGACGCGAAGCGCTCCATCTGCACGAGCTTGAGCATCTCCGCGACACGCGCGGCGATGACGTCCTTGGCCAGCCCCTCCTGCTTGAGCCCGAAGGCGACGTTCTTCTCCACGCTCATGTGCGGGAAGAGCGCGTAGGACTGGAACATCATGTTCACCGGGCGCTCGTAGGGCGGCACGCCGGCGAGGTCCACGCCGCCGAGCAGGATGCGCCCGCCGCTCGGCTCCTCGAAGCCGGCGAGCATGCGCATCAGCGTGGACTTGCCGCAGCCCGACGGGCCGAGCAGGCAGAAGAACTCGTTCTCGTAGACGTCGAGGGTGACGTCGTCGACGGCGACCGCGTCCGAGAAGCGCTTGGTCACGCCCTCGAAGCGGATGAGCGGGCGCGCCGCCGGGTCGTTCCACGGCGCGAAGGACTGGCGCACCGCGCCGATGGCGCGGGAGGACTTGTCGACCACGGGCAATTCATCGGCCCCCCGGCGGGATGGTTCGGCTGCGCGCCCCCTTAGGGCATTCCAGCCGGGGGAGGCAAGAGCAATGCCGGGCCGGTCGGATCGAGCCCATGGACAAGGCTCGGACGGAACGCGAGCCGATGCTGCCGCTCGGTGCATCCAGCGCGACGGCCACCCGTGTTGCATGCCATCAGATGGCCTACGATGATATCATTAGAACACGTCGCCGGGAGTCGTCCTGTGGCAGCCGTCACCATCCGCAACTTGAGCGACGAAGCACATCGTGCCCTGAAGGTCCGCGCGGCGAGCCACAATCGCAGCACGGAAGCCGAAATGCGCGCCATATTGGAGGAAGCGGCGCTTCCGGAGGGACGGCTGCGGCTCGGGACGACGCTGTGGACCATGAGCCGGGAAGCTGGACTTACGGACGACGATGTCGAGATGATCGAGAGCCTGCGCGACCGGCGCCCCCCCGAACCGGTCAGCTTCGAATGATCCTGCTCGACACGAACGTCGTCTCCGAGACGATGAGGTTGGCGCCGAACCCGACGGTGCGGGGTTGGCTGGATGCCCAAGCCGTCGAGACTCTGCATCTGTCCAGCATTTCGGTCGCCGAGCTGCGCCTCGGGGTCGCCTTGCTCCCGACGGGCAGGCGCAAGGAGGGTCTCGCCAGGATACTCCAGACGATCATCGACTCCTTCGGCCCACGCATTCTTCCCTTCGATACTGACGCCGCTGATTGCTACGGCAGCCTCGCCGCGAAAGCCCGTGCTGCCGGGAAGGGCTTTCCGATACCCGAGGGCTACATCGCCGCGATCGCTGCGGCGCACGGCCTGCCGGTCGCGACCCGCGACACCGGCCCCTTCACGGCGGCAGGCGTCGGCGTCGTGGACCCTTGGGTGGACCCGCTCCTACCTCACAGGTAGTTCACCAGCGACAGCCGCGAGAGCATCGCGGTCGTCTGGAAGCTCGCCTGCAGGCGGGTCTGCAGGTTGAGGAGCGAGACCGCGGCCTCCTCTGTGGAGACGAGCTCGACGTCGTCGAGCGCCTCGCGCAGCAGCGAGGCGCTGGCGTCCTGGCGCTCCTTGGTGGCGTTGATCGTCGCCTGGGCGCGGCCGAGGTCCATGGCGATGTCGCGCGGCTGGGGCCGCGAGGGCGAGAGCAGGTCGGAGACGCGGCTCGAGAGGGCGGCGAAGTCCTCCTGCGAGAGCTGCGTCTCGTCCGCCGCCGCGAGCGATCCGAGCGCGACAAGGAGATTGCGGAAGCCCGGCTCGTCCGCCCGCGCGCCGATGGCGACGCTCTGCTCCTCGTCGATGCGCGCGAGCACGCTCGCGCGCGCGTCCGGGGTGGTGGGCATCGGCGTCGTCGTCTCGGATCCCGGGGTGCGCCAGGCCGTCGTGTCGAAATAGTCCGACACCGCCTGGACGATCTGGTTCGGGTCCGTCGGGTCGGCGATCCCTGCGACCGCCGCGCGCAGGTCGGTGAAGATCTGCTGGTATGACGCGACGGGCCGCGTGTCGCTGGCGCGGCCGGCGAAGACGTGGCGGCCGTTCACGTCCGTGTTGAGGATCTCGACGGCGAAGGCGAGGTTGTTGCGCGCAAGCGCCTGCTCCTGCGGCACGCCGGTGCCGTCGACGATGCCCGACAGGGGCTCCGCCGCCGCCGAGCGGGTGTCGGAGGCGATCTTCTCCAGGCTCTGCACGGCGCCCGTCATGACCTTCAGGCGCAGGTTCGCGCTGGTGATCGTCTCGCCGTAGCCCTCGAAGGCGCCGAGCCTGGCGCGCAGGTCGAGCGCGGTGCGCCGCTCGAAGCCGAAGCCGGAATAGGTGTCCGCCTTGCGGCCCGTGGCCATCTGGCGCTCGAGCCGCTGCGATTCCTTGCGCATCTCCACGAACATGCGCGAGGTCTCGCGCGTGTCGAAGGAGCCGGCGGCGAACGGGGTGATGCTCGTCATGTCTCGTCGTCCCCTCAGATCCGCATCAGCACGTCCATCATCTCCCGCACCGCCGAGAGGACGCGCGCATTGGCGCCGTAGGCGGTCTGGAGCTGGACGAGCTGCGCCATCTCCTCGTCGATGTTCACGCCCGCGACCTCGGCGAAGCGCCCCTCTACGGCGGCGAGCGCGACGCGCTGGCCCTCGTCGAGCCGCGCGGCCGTCGCGGAGGCCGCGCCTTGCACCTCGATCGTGCGCCGCACCGCGGCCGATATGTCGGCGCGGAAGGGCGCTGCGCCCGAGAGCCCCGCCTGCGAGGCGATCGTCTGCACGCGCGCGAGCCCGTCGCGCATCGCGCTCGGGCGCGCCGCGTCACCCTGGAAGGTCGAGTTGACGAGGAGCGCGGGGTTGCCCGCGACATCCGAGTTGACGCGGATGCGCTGGGCGAAGCCCGTCAGCGGATCGGTGGCGCCCGCGCCGGTGAAGGGCGTGTTGCCGGGCGAATCCGCGAAGAACGGGAAGGGTCCGGTGCCGGTCGTCGGGTCCGTCGCGGTGCCCGACGCGGAGATCACGCTGCCGCCGGGGATCGTGACCGTCGTGCCGTCGAAGCCGCCGCCGAAGGCACCGAGCGCGGTGTCGATCTCGGCTTGCGTGCCGCTGACCCGCTCGAAGCGCCCGTTCACCACGAGATCGACCGTCCGTGGCCCGGTGAAGGCGGAGAGGTCGAACGTGGTCGCGCCGGTCTGGGTCACCGTCAGCGGCGTGTCGGAGACGGAGCGCGCGAGGCCCGCCGCGAGCTCATCGAGCTGGCGCTGGGCCTGGACGAGCGTCTCGTCGCGCATCTCCAGCGCCGCCGCGAGCGAACCGGAGCTGATGCCGCCCGCCGCCAGCAGGTTCGTCTGCATGCCGCTGCCCGAGACGACCGTGACGACGCCGACCGAGGGCGGCGTGGTGTCCACCCGCATGTTCGGGGTCAGCGTCGCGCGGGCGTCGAAGCGCAGCTCGAGCGCCCGCACGCCGTCGAACAGCGTCTGGCCCGCGCCGGTCGTGAGGGTGACGCTGCCGTTCTCGGAGGGCTGGACGCGCAGGTCCATGATCCCCGCGAGCGCGCCGATCAGCCGGTCGCGCTCGTCTGCCAGGGGGGCGGTGAAGCCGCTCTGCACGATGGTGCGGTTGACGCGCTCGATGCCGGCGAGGAGACCGTTCGCCTCGTCGACCATGGACGCGATGCGCCCCTCCGACTCGGTGCGCAGCGCCTGGACGCCCTGAGCGATCGTGCCGATCCGCCCGGCGAGCGCCTGCCCCGCCTCGATCACGCCCGAGCGCGTGGTGGCGTTGGCGGGATCGTCGGCGAGCTGCTCCACGGCGGTGGAGAACTTGTTCATGAGCGTGTCGAGCGCGCTGGCGGAAGCCGGCGGCCCATAGAGCCGCTCGAGCGCGCCCGCCAGCATGGCGCGCTGGCCCGTGTAGCCGGCGCCCGACGTCTCCTGCCAGAGCGTGCGCTGCACGACGCGGTCGAGCACGCGCTGGATCTCGCCGGTGCGCACGCCGGCCGAGCGATCCCCCGCAACGGCCTCCACGGGCTGGAGGCGACGCTTGGTGTAGCCGGCGGAGTCGGCGTTCGCCACGTTCTGCGACACGAGCGAGATGCCGGCCTGCGTGGTGCGCAGGCCCGACACGGCAGTGCTCAACGCGGACATCAGCGTCATGGCGCGACCTCGCTCGCTCGATGCCCGAGAGGCGAGACCCCGGGCGGCATTCTGCCAGCAAGGGCGATGCCAACGCAGAAGTCTTGCGTTCGCCTTGATCGGATCGTCGAGAAGCGGGGGTATCCGGCAGTTTCTGCCCGGTCGGCCGGAAGAAACTGCCGGACTGGGGCATCAGGCCGCCGCGCGGGCCTCGGCGAGCGCCTCGAGCATCAGGGCGGCGGCGCGCTCGCTCGACATCGGGTTCTGGCCGGTCACGAGCCGGCCGTCGCGCACGGCGAAGGGCTCGAACGTACCGCCCTTCTCGAAGCGAGCGCCCTGCGCGACGAGCCGGCTCTCGAGCAGGAAGGGCACCACGTCGGTGAGCCCCACCGCGGCCTCCTCCGCATCGGTGAAGCCGTTGACGCGCAGCCCCTCGACGAGGGGGCGCCCGTCGGTGCGGGTCGCGCCGACGAGGCCGGCCGGGCCGTGGCAGACGGCACCGACGACGCCGCCGCGCGCGTGGATCGCGGAGACCGCACGGGCGAGCGCGACGCTCTGCGGGAAATCCCACATCGTTCCGTGACCGCCGGGGAGGAACACCGCGTCGTAGCCGGAGGGGTCGATCGCGTCGATGGCCGGCGTGCCGGCGAGCGCCTCCATCGCGGCCGCGTCGGCGAGGAGGCGGCGCACCGCTGCGGGACGCTTCGACTCGTCGGCGTCGAGGCTCGACGGATCGGCCGGGGGCGCGCCGCCGGCGATCGAGGCGATCTCGACCGCGTGGCCGGCGTCGACGAAGGCGTAGTAGGGCGCGGCGAGCTCCTCGTAGAAGAAGCCCGTCGGCTTGCCGGTCGTGCCGAGGGTGGCGTGGGAGGTGAGGACGATCAGGATGCGGGCCATGCGGCTTGCCTCTCGTGTCGGGGGATGAGCGTGTGGCCGGTAGATGGGGTGCGCGGCCCCGGGCGGGAAATCACGGATACCGATAGGAGCTATCGGCACCGCGCGATCAGCGCGGCTCGGCGGCCGCGAAGGTCTCGCGCACGAGCGCGCGAAACCAGCGCTCGCCCGGGTCCCGGTCGGCCACCGCGCTCCAGGCGAGGCTGTTGACCACCGGCGCGACGGCGACGGGGCAGGGATCGACGGCCAGCGGCGCGAGCGCGGCGAGGCGCGCGGCCACGAAGTCGGGCACGGTGGCGACCAGGTCACCGCCGGGCAGCGCGGCGAGCAGCAGCGCGAAGCTCGTCAGCCCGAGCGCCACGCGCCGGGTGCGGCCCTCGGAAGCCAGCGCATCGTCCACGACGCCGCCCAGATCGCCCGAGGGCGTGACGAGGGCGTGCGGCCGCTCGCAGAAGCCGTCGAGGTCGGTGATCGGACGGGAGGCGGCGTCGCGCAGGACGACCCAGGGCGAGCGACGCACAGCGCGGATGCGGGCCGTGGCGGACGGGTCGTCGCGCAGATACGCGAGCGCGGTGGAGACCGCGCCGGTGGCGATCAGGTCCGGGAGCGTGCGGAAGTCGCCCGTACGCAGCAGCAGATCGCAGCCCGGCGCCGCCTGCCGCAGCCGCGCCGACAGCGCCGGCAGGAGCGCGAAGGCGACGGCGTCGGTACAGCCGAGGCGGAACACGCGCCGCGCCTGCCCCGGCTCGAAGGACGTCGTGCCAGCGACGGCGGCGTCGATCGCGTCGAGATGCGGCGTCACCTCCGCCACCAGGGCGAGGGCCCGCGCCGTCGGCGCGAGACGGCGCCCGTCGCGGACGAGAAGTGGGTCGCCCAGTGCGTCCCGCAGCCGCGCCAGCGCCCCGGACACGGTGGGTTGGGCGAGCCCCAGCCGCCGTGCCGCACGGGTGACGTTTCGCTCCTCGACGAGCGCGACGAGCGTGCGCAGGAGGCCGTGGTCGAGGCTCATCGCGCGGCGGCCACGGCGGCGCCCGGGCGCACGCCTACTCCTCCACCCGCGTCCAGCCCTGCGAGAGCAGCCGCTCCTGGGGCATGAAGCGGGCCTTGTAGGCCATCTTGCGCGAGCCCTCGACCCAGTAGCCGAGATAGACGTAAGGGAGGCCCATGGCCCTGGCGCGGCCGATGTGATCGAGGATCACCCAGGTGCCGAGCGAGCGGGCGCTCATCTCCGGATCGTAGAACGAGTAGACCATCGAGAGACCGTCGGCGAGGACGTCGGTGAGGCACATGGCCACGAGCGGCCCCTCCCCGCGCCCGTTGATCGCCGTGTCGGGACCACGCCGGCGGTACTCAACGAGCTTCGTCTCGATGTGGCTGTCCTCGACCATCATGGCGTAGTCGAGCACCGTCATGTCGATCATCCCGCCGTCGGCGTGGCGGCTGTCGAGATAGCGGCGGAAGAGGGAGTACTGCTCGCTCGTCGCCTGGTTCGGAACGCTGGTGCCGACGAGGTCGCGGTTCGAGCGGGCGATCCGGCGCAGGTTGCGCGAGGGCTCGAAGGCGTCCACCGGCACGCGCACGGAGATGCAGGCGCGGCAGGTCTCGCAGGCGGGCCGGTAGGCGATCGTCTGCGAGCGCCGGAAGCCGCCGTGGGTGAGGATGTCGTTGAGCTCGCCCGCGCGGCGCCCGACGAGGTGGGTGAAGACCTTGCGCTCCTCCTGCCCCGGAAGGTAGGGGCAGGCGGAGGGTGCCGTCAGGAAGAACTGCGGCGTCTCGCGGGAATGGCTCGTCACGCGGGTCTGACCTCGGCGAAGCGCGCCCGAACGGCTTTGGTCGACGATACCATTCCCGCACGCGCCAACAAGGGGTTTCGACGCCGCACGCGCCGGTGCTCACGCAATTGGAACACGATATCGGCGCTTCAGGGCGTCGCGTCCGTGCGCGTGACCATCACGTCGACGAGGAGATCGTGCCCCATCCGGCGGTCGTCGCGCGCGACGCCGACGACGACGTCGAGCAGCCAGAGGAAGAAGGTCGAGGTCGCGAGCCAGAACAGCAGCGCATGCACCGCCGCCGTGATGGCGTCGACGCGCCCCGTCGACTGCACCCGCGAGACGCGCAAGCCCATCATCCGCATGCCGATCGTCGCCTGGTTCGGCCCGCCGACCGTCATGGCGCTGTAGAGCAGGCCGACCGCGGGGACGAGGATGGCGAAGAGCAGCCAGGCGAGGCCGAGCGTCAGCACGCCGAGCACGAGGATCGCCAGCGAGAACAGGATCACGAGCGCCCCGATCACCAGCATGTCGAGGCAGAAGGCGAACAGCCGCCGGGCGAGCACGCCGTCCGTCGCGATGCGGATCTCGTAGCTCGGCCGCGGCGCCGGCACGTCCGGGCCGCCCGCACCGGGACGCGGGAGGTCGGGTGAATGGTCGCTCGTGCTCATGTCGCTCCGTTCTCTGCGCGCTCGGTCCTCAGGACCCGAGGTGCGAGAGCCCCCGGGGGTCGATGCGGGTGGGGGCGAAGCCCTCCCGCGCCAGCGTGGCCAGCACCTCGGAGGTGTGCGCCGCGCCCCGCGTCTCGATCGTGACGTCGACCGTCACGCCCTTGGCGGGAACATCGAGATAGAGACGACCGTGCGAAACTTCCAGGATGTTGGCGCCGAGCGCCCCCAATCGGCTGGCGATGCGCCCGAGAAGCCCCGGGTGGTCGTTCGACCAGATCCGGAAGGAGACGATGCGCTCGTCGCGCTCGAGCTCGCGCACCATCACGGAGGCGAGGATGCGCGGGTCGATGTTGCCGCCGCATATGACGACGCCAGCCGCGCGCCCGTGGAACAGCTCGGGGCGCGCGAGCATGGCGGCTATGCCCGCCGCCCCCGCCCCTTCCGCCATGATCCGCTGGCTCGTGGCGCACAGGTTCACCGCGCGCTCGATCTCGGGCTCGTCGACGAGCACGATCTCGTCGACGAGGTCGCGCACGATGGGCAGCGTCAGCCCACCCGGCCTCTTGACGGCGATGCCCTCGGCGAGCGTCGCGCCGCCCACCGGCAGCGTCTCGCCGTGAATGGCGTTGCGGAAGGACGGGTAGAGCCGCGTCTCCACGCCGACGATGCGGATCGACGGCGAAAGCGCCTTCGCCGCGATCGCCATGCCCGCGGCGAGCCCGCCGCCGCCGATCGGCACGACGAGCATCTCGAGGCCGGGCGCGTCCGCGAGCATCTCGAGGGCGATCGTGCCCTGGCCGGCGATGACGCGGGCGTCGTCGTAGGGGTGGACGAAGACGAGGCTCTCCTCGTCGGCCAGCCGGCGCGCCTCGGTCTCGGCCTCCGCGACGGTCTCGCCGGAGAGAATCACCCGCGCGCCGTGCGAGCGGGTGTTCTCGACCTTCACGAGCGGCGTGCCCTCGGGCATGACGATGGTCGCGGGCACGCCGAGCCGAGCCGCGTGATAGGCCACCGCCTGCGCGTGGTTGCCCGCCGACATCGCGACGACGCCGCGCGCCCGCTCGTCGGCGTCGAGCGCCGCGAGACGGTTCGCCGCCCCACGCTCCTTGAAGGCGCCGGTGGGCTGCATCGTCTCGAGCTTGAGCCAAAGCCGCGCGCCGAGCCGCTCGGAGAGCCGTGGCGCGGCGACCAGCGGCGTGCGCACCACGTGCGGCGCGATCGTCTCCGCGGCCGCGCGGATGTCCGCGAGGGTGACCGCGTAGCTCATCCGACGAGGAACGGGTTCGTCTGCCGCTCCTGGCCGAGCGTGGACATCGGGCCGTGGCCGCACAGGAAGGCGACGTCGTCGCCCAGCGGCAGGAGCTTCGTGCGGATCGTCTCGATCAGCTGCTCGTGGTCGCCGCCGGGCAGGTCGGTACGGCCGATCGAGCCGGCGAAGACGACGTCGCCCACGAGCGCGAAGCGGTCGGCCTTCGAGACGTAGGTGATGCTGCCGGGCGAATGCCCGGGCGTGTGCAGCACGTCGAAGACGATGCCGCCGACGTCCACCGTGTCGCCCTCGTCGAGCCAGCGGTCGACGCGCACCGGCCGCGCCGGCGGCAGGCCGTAGGCCTGGGACGTCGCCGTGAGGGATTCGTCCATGAACATGGCGTCCGCCGGATGCGGGCCGATCACCGGCACCTTCAGCGCGTCGCGCAGCTCCTCGACGCCGCTGACGTGGTCGACGTGGCCGTGGGTGATCAGGATCGCCTCGATCGTCACGCCCGTCTGGCGGATCGCCTCGAGGATGCGCGGCACGTCCCCGCCAGGGTCGACGACCACGCCGCGCATCGTGTCGCGGGCGAAGAGCACGGAGCAGTTCTGCTGGAACGGCGTCACCGGCACGATCGCCGCGCCGAGCCTCGGTTCCTGTTCGGCCATGGGTCTCCCCCGCTCGCCCCCGCGATGCCGCTTTCTCGCACGACGGGCCGGGCGTTTCCACCCCCGGCCCCGATGCGCGGCGCACGCGGCGGCGCGCGATCAGGCGCGCGCGAGGGTCGCCGAGAGGTCCGGCTTGGCGTTGAGGGTCTGGAAGACCACGCAGTAGCGCTCCGTCAGGGAGAGCAGGCGCGCGAGCTGCTCCTCGCTCGCATCCGCGTCGATCTCGAAGGACAGGCGGATCGCCTTGAAGCCCACCGGCGCCTCCCGGTCGACGCCGAGCGTGCCGCGGAAGTCGAGATCGCCCTCGGCGTGCACGACGCCGGAACGCACCGGGATCTCGAGGGCGGTCGCCACCGCCTTGAGCGTGACGCCGGCACAGGCGACGAGCGCCTCGAGCAGCATGTCGCCGGAGCACAGGTCCGCCCCCGTGCCGCCGGCGGCCTTGTGCAGGCCGGCGACGGCGACGGCGCGGGCCGTCTCGACCTTGCAGGCGACGGCTTCCGAATCGAGCGTTCCCTGCGCCTTCATCGTAACGATCGATGATTGCGGCGCCTCACGGTACTTCTGCTTGATCGGGGCTTGGAGGGCGCGCAGTGCGGCAGCGTCCATGGTCGTCTCCGAAGGTTCGTCTGCAGTTCGTCCGGCCATCCGCACGACGCACGCGCCATCCCCGGCTGTGCATCGAGCAGCGTGTCGCATCATCAGGATAGGTCGCCGCCCGGGCCGCGACCATCGCCGCGCTTGGGCTCCAGAGCGTGCGCGGATCGGGCGACGTCCGGCGCGGGTCTTGCTTGCAGACGACCGCCGGCGGGCGGATGCGCACGCCCGGGTCGCGCACCCGCGCACGGGCGGGCGCGCCGCTTCAGGCGTCGGCCTCGGCGCGCGCCAGCGCCTCGTCCATGTCGCGCCGCGCGCGGTTGGGGTCCGAGAGCACGCCGGTCGCGGCGATCCGCACGAAGGTGCGGGTCAGCTCGGCGCTCGAGCCGCGCGACGGGTCGAACCAGCTCGAGGCCGAGTTCAGCATGCCGAGAACGGCGAAGGCGACGAGCTTGGGGTCGAGGTCGCGCTCCAGGGTCCCCGTGCGTTGCCCCTCCTCGATCAGCGACACCCACAGCGCCGTGTAGCGGCGCCAGGTCTGGCGCAGGGCGGAGATCCGGGGGTCGCGCGTCGTGCCGTTGAGCTCGCGCACGGCGATGGCCATCTCGAGGTAGTTCGGGTTGAAGCGCATCATGTGGCTCTCCACCGCCATGACGAGCTTCTCGCGCGAGCAGACGTCGTGCGCGAGGATGCGCTCCAGGCCCCAGACGAGGTAGTCGCTCTCGGGCTTGATGATCTCGATGAGGATCTCCGCCTTGTCGCGGAAGTAGTAGTAGATCGCCTCGCGGGTGACGCCCACCGCCTCGGCGATGTCCTCGATCGTCGTGTGGGCGAAGCCCTTGGCCTTGAAGATCTCGGTCGCGCGACGCACGATCGCTGTGCGGCGCTCGCCGTCGCGCCGCGGCGGCTTGAGGCGCGTGCGGGTCGCGCGGGGTTTCGCAGGGCTCATCGAGCGGGCTCCGTCGGGCGACGCGCCGCCACGCGCGCCGATGCCGTCCCAACCGCGAGACCGCCGGCCCGACCCGCGGGCACGCCCGCCACCGGGTCCTGCCCAGCCGCCGACGTCCGGCCGAGATGATGCACGATCCGCGTCACGCCGTCGAATTCCTCCGTGATCGGTCCTGCGACGGCGGGCTCGAGACCGTGGACCCGCGGCGTCGCATTCGTCCGTGTAGGCCCTGGATTTGTAGAGCGCGGCCGCAGCGATCGCAACCGGTGCCTCCGAGGCGCAGCCGACAAGGCGGAGGTGACGTGACGCGCCCACCCGCTAGGCGCGAAGCCGCGGGCGGCGCCGCGCGGCTCGGTAGCGCCTGCGTGCCGTCGCACCGCGGAGGCGGCCGTCCGCCTCATCGCAGCAGGCCCGGCAGCCAGAGGGCGATCGCGGGAAAGGCGAAGAGCAGCGCGAGCCCCACGAGCTCGAGCCCGAGATACGGCATGATTCCCCCCAGGATCGCGCGCATGCCGACGCCCTTGGGCGCCACCGACTGCATGATGTAGAGGAGGAGCCCGAAGGGCGGCGTGATCAGGCCGATCTCGAGAGCGACGAGCATCATCACGCCGAACCAGATCGGGTCGACGCCGGCCTGGTTCACGAGCGGCATGAAGAACGGCAGCGTGATCAGCATGATGCTGACCTGGTCCATCAGCATGCCGAGCAGCAGCGCGAGCACGAGCATCGCGGCGACGAGCACGAGGGGCTCGAGCCCCATGTCCGTGACGATCCCGATGAGCTGCCGGCTCGCCCCGGAGAACGACAGGATCTGCGAGAAGGTGATCGAGCCCGAGATGATGATGAGGATCAGCGCCGAGGTCCGCGCGGTCCCGAGCAGGGCCGCGCGCAGGGCGTTCCAGTCGAGCGCGCGGTAGGCGGCCGCGGCGACGAGGGTCGCGATCGAGCCGAGCGCCGCCGATTCGGTCGGTGTCGCCACGCCCGCCAGGATCGACCCGACGACGACGACGACGATCCCCATCAACGGCACGACGTACACGAGGAAAGGCTTGGCCCGGGCGCGCAGCGGCAGCCGCTCCACCGGGTCCGGCGGCGCGAGGCCGGGCGAGACGCGCACGGCGGCGACGATGAAGAGGAAGTAGAGCGCCGCCAGCATCAGCCCGGGCACGATGCCCGCCAGCAGCAGCCCCGAGATCGAGATCCCCGCGAGCGAGCCGAACAGGACGGCGAGCGCGGACGGCGGGATCAGCATGGCGATGCCGCCCACCGCGAGGATCGGCCCGAGCGAGAGCACGGGGTGATAGCCCATGCGGTGCATGTCCGGCAGCAGCACGCGACCGAGCACCGCCGTGTTGGCGATGGTCGAGCCCGACAGCGAGGCGAACACCGCGCCGCTCGTCACGGCGACGAGGGAGAGCCGCCCCGGCACGCCCGCGATCAGCTTCTCGATCGCGGCGATCGCGCGGGTGGCGAGCCCGGTATGGAGCAGGAGCTCGCCCATCAGGATGAAGAGCGGGATCGGCACGAGCGCGAAGGAGCCCACCGCCTCCGTCGCGTTCATGGCGAGCAGCTTCAGCCCCGCCTCGCCGCCGAGGATGAACCAGGCACCGACGAGGTTGACGGCGAGGAAGGCGAAGGCGACGGGGACGCCGAGCCCCATCAGCGCGACGAGCCCGCCTCCCATCAGCCCGAGCACGACCTCCCAGGAGAGCCCGCTCACAGCACCGCCTCCCCCAGCTCGTCCTCCTGCGGCGGCGGGCGCCCGGCGAGGCGCCGGGCGATGCGCGCCACGAACTCGAAGCCGAGCAGCGCGACGCCGACCGGCAGGATCGCGAGGATCCACCATTGCGGGATGACGAGGTGCTTGAACAGCAGCGCGCCGCGCGCCTGGGCCTCCGCCGCCGCGACCGTCGCGTACCAGGCGAGCACGAAGCACGCGAGCGCCGAGATCCCGTTCGCGAGAAGCAGCATCCAGTGGCGCCCGCGCGGCGAGGCGGAGCGCAGCACCACGTCGACGCGGATGTGGTCGGAATGGCGCAGCACCCACGGCGCGCCGAGGAAGCCGACGACGAGGAGCCCGTACTCGGAGAGCTCGAGCGTCCAGCCGAAGGCCGGCAGCCCGAGCGCCCGCACCAGGACCTCGGCGCTGATCGCGAGAGCCATGAAGGCGATGACGGCACCCGCGACGAGGCCGAACGCCTCGATCACGAGCCCAACCCCGCGATCGAGCAGCCTGAGCGCCGTCATCCCCTTCGCCCCTTCGTCAGCGTCAGCGTCAGCGTCAGCGTCAGCGGTAGGTCAGTTCCTTGATCCGCTCGCCGTATTGCGGCGAGTTCTGCATGACGACGGCCCAGGCGGCGTCGTCGGCCGTCTGGATCATGCGGGCGTTCTCCTCCTCGGAGAAGGTGATCGCCTCGATTCCGGCCTCGTCCTGGAGGGCGCGCTGCGCCGCGTCCACCTCGTTGCGGTAGTCGATGAACCACTCCTCGGTCTCGATCATCGCCTCGGTGAGCGCCGCCCGCTGCTCGTCGGTGAGGCCGTTCCAGGAATTCTCGTTCATCAGCACGCTGATCTCGGCGTTGTAGAAGCCCGGCTCCACCCGGTACTTCGTCACCTCCAGCAGGCCGATGTCGCCGATGCCCCACAGCGGCCAGGGATAGCCGTCGATGACGCCGCCCTCCATCGCCGCGTACACCTCGGAGCCCTGCATCTGCACGACGTTCGCGCCGAGCGCGGTGAGGAAGGGGCGGTAGAGCGGGGTGCCGCGCATGTTCCAGCCGGCCATGTCCGGCGCCTCGAGGGGCTTGGCCGTGTAGAGGTGATACTGGATGCCGTCGCCGAGCTTGCCGAGGAACACCGCGCCCATCCGCTCGCGGTGGATCTCGTCCATCAGCTCCATGGCGCCGTTCTCGCGCAGCTCCTGGACCGGGATGTTGAACAGCTTGTTGGCGTCCGCCTCGGGGACGAGCGTCGTGTAGAACGAGCCCGAGATGTAGGCCATGTCGACCACGCCGCTCTGCACCGCGTTGCCGAGCTGGAAGGGGCTCACCGAGGACGGATCGGCCACGAGCTCGAGGGTGAGGCCCACGTCCTTGGCGTTGACCGTCTCGATCAGGTGCGCGATCGGGCCGTGCCACACGCCCTGCGGCGCGAGGAAGGTCCCGACCCGCAGGGTCTTGTCCTGGGCCGCTGCGGGCGCGGCGGCGGCGAGGGCGGCGAGCGCGGCCGCGAGGAGGAGCGAGCGACGGTGCATTCCCTTGTCCCTTTCCATTTTCTCGACTGGTATCGAAGAGCTCTTCTCGAGGTGCCGGCCCCAGGTTCGAGCCGTTGGGCCTCGACGGAGGTCACGAGGCGCGCCGGGCCGCGACGTCGGCCTTCAGCATGGCCTTGTCGATCTTGCCGATCGCGGTCTTGGGGATCGCCGGCACGAGCGCGAGCACGGCCGGCAGTTTGTAGCGGGCGAGGCGCTCCGCGAGATGCGCCTCCAGCGCGGCGACGTCCGTGCCCGACGCCACGACGCGGGCGTGGATGACCTCCCCCTTGCGCGCGTCCGGCACGGCGAAGGCGGCGGCCTCCGCCACCGCGGGATGGGCGAGGAGCGCCTCCTCGATCTCTCGCGGGTAGACGTTGAAGCCCGAGACGATCGCCATGTCCTTCTTGCGGTCGCGGATCTCGAGGATGCCGTCGGGCCGCAGCACGCCGATGTCGCCGGTGTGCAGCCAGCCGTCGCGCAGCGCCTCGGCGGTCTCCTCGGGGCGATTGCGGTAGCCGCGCATGATCTGCGGCCCGCGCGCGCGGATCTCGCCCGGCTCGCCGGGCGCGAGCGGCCCCTCCCCCGTCGCCGGATCGACGATCTCGATCTCGGTCTCGGGGAGCGGCACGCCGACCGATCCGGTCACGTGCGGACCCGCCCTCGGGTTCGCCGCGAGGACGGGGCCGCCCTCCGTCTGCCCGTAGCCCTCGCACAGCGAGGCGCCGGTGAGCGCCATCCAGCGCGTCAGCGTCGCCTCCGGCAGGGCGGAGGCTCCCGAGAAGCACAGCGACAGCGTCGAGAAGTCCGTGTGCGCCGCCCGCGGCGCGGCGAGGAGACCGTGGTAGATCGTCGGGCTGCCGGCGAGGAAGGTGATGCGCTCCGCCTCGATGAGCGAAAGCGTCGCCTCGGGCGAGTAGCGCGTCAGGAGGACCATCGTGCCCCGGGCCCAGAGCGCGAGCATCAGCCCCATCGCCATGGCGTAGGCGTGATAGAGCGGCGTGATCACGAGCGCCCGCTCGGCGTCCGGCGTCGTGGGCACGATCGCCTCGCGCTGGGAGACGTTGATCGCGAGAGCGCGGTGAACGAGGTCGACGCCCTTCGGGACGCCCGTCGTGCCGCCGGTGTATTGCAGCAGGCCGAGCGTGTCCGGGTCCGGCAGCGGCAGCCGCGCCGGGTCGCCGGCGATGGCGTGGAGCCGCCGTGCGCCCGGCCCGACGGGTGTCGGCTCCGGCAGGCCGAGCTCGGCGCACGAAGGTGCGATCCGCTCCGCGACGTCCGGCGCGGCGAGGATCAGGCGGGGCGCGGCGTCGGCGAGGATCGGGCGCAGCTCGTGGACCGTGTAGGCGGGGTTGAGCGGCGTCGCCTGCGCGCCGGCGGCGAAGGCGGCCATCAGCGCGACCGGGAAATCGACGCTGTTCGGCATGAGGATCGCGACGCGCTCGCCGGCGGCGCCGGCGTCCCGCAGCTCGCGCGCGAGGCCTTCGGCGGCGCCGGCATAGGCGGCGTAGGAGACCCGCTCGTCGCCGCAGACCAGCGCCTCGCGCCCGGGCGCCACGGCCGCCGCGTCGGCGAGCATGTGCACGACGGTCGGGTGGATCCGCGGCAGCGTCATGCCCGGCGGTCCTCCACGCGCAGGACGACCGCCATCGCGCTGTCGCCCGCGGCACATCCCTGGAACAGGCCCATGCCCCCTCCCCGCTCGACGAGCTCCTCGATCAGCTCGATCACGCCCCGCAGCGCCGTGGGCGCCTGGGGATGGCCGTAGATCAGCGAGGAGCCGAACGCGTTCATGCGGCGCCAGTCTATGCCGAAAGCGCGGGCGAAGGCGAGATCGTTTATCGCGAACGGGTTGTGAGACTTGATCGCATCCACCTGCTCGATCCGCAGCCCCGCCCGCTCCAGCGCCTGCCGCGCGGCGGCGATCGGGGCGGCCGGCATGAAGCCGCGCTCCTCGCGGGACTGGCCGAAGGCGAGAGGGGTGATGGCGATCTCCGGGCGACGCGAGAGGTCCCGCGCCCGCTCGGGCGTCGTGACGATCATGCCGGCGTTGCCGTCGGCGGGATGCGTCTGGGCGCCGAGCGTCACCGTGCCGCCCTCGCGCACCGGGGCGAGGCGCGCGAGCTTCTCCGCGCTCGTCGGGTAGATGCCCGAATCCCCGTCGAGCGTCTCGGCGACACCCTCGAAGCGGCGGTCGGGCACGGCGAAGGGCAGCGGCATGAAGCGGCGCTGGAAGGCGCGATCGTCGGCGAGCGCCTGGGCATACTGCTCGGCGCGTAAGAGCACGACCTCGTGCTGCTCCTCGCGCGTCGCCCCGAGCCGCCGCGCCACGTTCTCGGCGGTGTCGACCATGGCGCAGCCCGCGAAGGGGTCGCGCTCGAAATTGTCGAGCACCCAGTGCTCGTGCGCGCCCGCGCCGCCGGGGGCTCGCGGGTCGGGATAGAGCAGGTGCGGCCCGTTGGAGACGCGGTCCGCGGCGATCGCCAGCGCGCAGGTCGCGCGACCCGCCGCGATCTCGTCGGAGGCCGAGGCGAGGATGCGCACCCCCGTGGCGCAGGCCTGCGCCAGCGTGGGGCCGGCGACGCGCTCGGCACCGATCATCCCCATCACCCACGGAAGCCCGTAGAACGCGCCGCGCTGCGGCACGGTGGTGCCCAGCACGCCGTGGTCGATCGCCTCGAGCGGGATCCCGCGCGCCGCGAGCACGTCGCGCGCCGTGCGGGCCGCGAGCCGGAGCGCGTGGTGCCCCGCGAGCGCGCCCTGCCACTTCACGAAGGGGCTGGACCAGTAGCCACCGTAGGGGATGGCCACGACGGGTTCGGCCATGCGACGCCTCCATTCCCGGCTTCGATCCGGGATACTTACATTTGTGTCGAAGATTCGCGCAGCGCTGCGCATGCGTCAACGGCCAATGGCGCGTTGGCTTCGCGCCCAATCGGGACCGCGTTGACAGCGGCCACCCTCGACCGGTTACTTCACAGGGTGTGTAGCAATGGGGGAAGCGCATGACGGCCTCTCGAAGCCCCGAGATCGGGATCGCGACGCAGGGCGCCGTCGGGGTGGTGACGCTGTCGCGTCCGGCCAAGCGCAACGCCATCTGCACCGAGATGATTCGGGAGATCTGCGCGCTCTTCGCGGACCCGCCGGCGGCGTGGCGGGCGGCGGTGCTGGCGGCGCAGGGCGACCATTTCAGCGCGGGGCTCGACCTCGCCGAGCATCGTGCGCGCACGCCCGCCGACGTGATGGCCGTCTCGCGGCTGTGGCACCGCGCGACGCAGGCGGTGCGCGCCGGGCGCCTGCCCGTCGTCGCCGCGCTCCAGGGCTCGGTGATCGGCGCGGGGCTCGAGCTCGCGGCGGTGGCGCACGTGCGCATCGCCGATCCGTCCGCCCGCTTCAGCCTGCCCGAGGCGCGCCGCGGCATCTTCGTCGGCGGCGGCGCCTCCGTGCGGGTCGGGCGCCTCGTCGGCGCGAGCCGGCTCGCGGAGATGATGCTCACCGGGCGCGAGGTGGAGGCGGAGGAGGCCCTGCGCATCGGGCTCGTCCACCGCCTCAGCGCCCCGGGCGGGAGCCTCGCCGAGGCACTGGCGCTCGCAGCCGAGATCGCGACGAACGCGCCGCTCTCCAACCAGATGATCATCGGCGCCCTCGAGGAGATCGCCGACATGCCCCAGTCGGCGGGGCTCTACACGGAAGCGCTCGCGGCCGCCTTCGTCCAGACCGACGGCGAGGCGAAGGCGCGCATGGAGGCGTTCCTCGGGCGCAAGGGGAGCGGCGACGGCGAGGGCTGATCGCGGGCGGCCCTGCTCGGAGCGGGTCGGGCATGGGTCGAGCGGCCAGCCTTCTCATTCCCCGACAGGGCCAGTCGGTGCACACGCCTCCTGTGCCTCCCTCGGCTCCGGAGGACGTGTGCCGGAGAGTTGGCCGAAGGACGCCGGCGCCCCCTGTCCTTCCCTGTAGGGGAAGGACAAGAGCGGCATCGGCGCTGAGGCGATCCCGGCGAGCGAGGGCGAACGACCCCTACGTCACGAGCCACAGCGTCAGCGCCGGGAAGGCGATGAGCAGCGCCACGCGGACGATCTCGGCGGCGAGGAAGACCGAGGCGCCCTTGAACGTCTCCCACATCGGGACGTCCTTGGCCAAGCCGTTGATGATGTAGACGTTGAGCCCGACGGGCGGGGTGATCAGCCCCAGCTCCACCACGATCAGGATGATGATCCCGAACCAGATCGCGGTCTCCTCGGGCGTCAGCCCGAAGTCGAGCGCCATCACGATGGGGAAGAAGATCGGGATGGTGAGCAGGATCATCGACAGCGAATCCATCATCGCGCCGAGCGCGAGGTAGAGCGCGACGATGACGATCAGCACCACGATCGGCGCCAGCCCGAGCGCGGAGATCCATTCGCCGGCCGCCATGGGCATCTGCGTGCGGGCGAGGAAGGCGTTGTAGAAGTCCGCGCCGAGCAGGATGAGGAAGATCATCGCCGTCTGCACGGCGGTGTCCTTCAAGACCTCGACGATCTCGCGCGGGCGCAGGTGGCCGTAGGTCAGCGCGGCGAGGCAGGTGCCGAAGGCGCCGACCGCCGCGCCCTCGGTGGGCGTGAACAGCGCGCGGCCGAACAGCGTCTCGCCGTTCATGCCGACGAACACGGCGAGGAAGATCACGACGACGGGCCACACGCTCGCGAGGCGTGCGATGCGCTCGCGCCACGGAATTGCCGGCGACGGCGGCCCGGACTCGGGCGAGAGCGCGAGGTAGACGCGCACCGCGATCATGAAGCCGATGACCGCCAAGAGCGCCGGCACCGCGGCGGCGAGGAACATCTTGGCGATGTTCTGCTGGGTGAGGATGGCGTAGATCACCAGCACGACGGAAGGCGGGATCAGGATGCCGAGCGTGCCGCCCGCCGCGATCGAGCCCGTGGCGAGCGCGCCCGAGTAGCCGTACTTGCGCATCTCCGGCAGCGCCACGCGGCCCATCGTGGCCGCGGTCGCGAGCGAGGAGCCGCAGATCGTGCCGAAGGCGGCGCAGGCCCCCACCGACGACATCGCGAGCCCGCCCTTGTAGTGCCCGAGGAAACCGTTCGCCGCCCGGTACAGGTTCGCCGAGAGTCCCGAGCGCGCCGCGAAGTTCCCCATCAGCAGGAAGAGCGGGATCACCGAGAGCGAGTAGTTGGCGAACACCTCCCACGGCGTCTGCTTCAGGTAGGCGAGGAAGGGCGTCAGGCCCGACAGGTAGACGAAGCCGGCGCCGCCCACCGCCGCCATCGCCACGCCGATGGGGATTCGCACGACGAGGAGCCCGAGCAGGATCCCGAAGGAGAGAACGCCCAGCGCGACGTTGGACATGGAAGGAGCGCCTCTCTCAGTGCTCGGCGACGTCGTGGGGGCCGATCGGCCTGTTCGCGCGGATCTCCTCGGCGGAGCGCCAGACCGTGTAGGCGCATACGATCGCGAGCAGCCAGGCGCAGGCGACACCGAAGGCGAAGGGGTACGCCTCCGGCAGGCGCAGCACCATCGTCGTGTCGTTGTAGGCGAGCTTGTCCTGGAGCCCGAGCACGAGGCGCCAGGCGATCAAGCCGGCGAGCACCGTGAAGATCAGGTTGCCGACGAGGTCGAGCGCCGCGCGCACGCGCAAGGCGGCGCCCGAGGTGAAGAAGTCGACGAGCACGTTGCCGCGCCTGAGCTGGCAGAACGGCAGGAAGGAGAACACGGCGATGCCCGTGCCGATCTGCACGAGCTCGATGTCGCCGGGGATCGAGGCCGCCCGGAACTCCAGCCCGACGAGGCCAGCGAGCCCGGGCAGGATCGAGCGCCCCGTGATCGACACGACCGAGACGGCGATCATGCCGAGCAGCGCGATGCCACCGAGCACCGCGACGGCGCCGCAGGCACGCTCCAGCAAGGCGCCGACGGCGGAGAGCGCCGCCGTCGGTCGTCGTGTCGTCGTCGCCGTCATCGACCCGGGTCGCCTCAGTTGGCCGCGGCTTCGTGCTGGGCGACGAGGTCGCGCGCGGACTGGACGAGCGCGGCGCCGTCGCGGCCCGCCGCGTCCTGCTCCGCGATCCAGGCCTCGATCACCGGCTCGCCGGCGGCCTTCCAGGCTTCGAGCGCCTCGCCCTCGATCAGCGTGATCTCGTTGCCGGTCTCCTCGATCGCAGCCTTGCCGACGAGGTCCCACTCGTCCCACTTGGCGCCGGTCTGGCGGGCGAGCTCGAGGCCGGAATTGGCGTCGATCACCGCCTTGTTCTCGTCCGACATCCCCTCGTAGACGCCCTTGTTCATGACGAACAGGAAGATCGCCGTGTAGAGCGAGCGGTCGCCGGTGAAGGCGCCGACCTTGTCGGTGAGCTCGTTCACCTTGAGCGCGGGCACCACCTCGTAGGGGAAGACCACGCCCTGGACGACGCCGCGCGAGAGCGCCTCCGGCACGCCCGGCGCAGGGATGCCCTGCGGGTTGGCGCCGAGGTTGGCGAGCGTCTGGTTGATGACGCGGTTGGGCACGCGGATCGTCATGCCCTCGACGTCCTCGGGCCGCACGATCGTCTTCTCGCGGGTGTAGAAGTTGCCGTGGCCGTGGCCGAAGACCGCGAGCACGTGGACGTCGTCGAGCTCGCCCGTCGCGTTCTCTTCGTAGAACTCGTGCGCGGCGGCGCTCGTCACCGCGCCGGTGGCGTGCGGGACGAAGGGCAGCTCCATCGCCTCGAGCGAGGGGAAGCGGCCGGGCGTGTTGCCGGCGAGCGTCCAGACCACGTCGACGATGCCGTCGCGGGCCTGATCGTAGAGCTGCGGCGGGCGCCCGCCGAGCTGCATCGCCGGGAAGATCTCGACGTCGATGCGGCCCTGCGAGTCCGCCTCGACCTTCTCGGCCCAGGGCACGAGCCAGTTCTGGTGCGCCTGCGAGGCTGCGGGCAGGAAGTGGTGGACGCGCAGCGTCACCTCCTGCGCGGCGGCCGGGCTGGTCAGCGCGGTCGAGAACGTCAGCGCGGCCGCGACGGCGGCGAGCGCGAGACGGGTGACGGCAATCCTGGGCATGATGTCGGTCTCTCCCTCTTGTCGGCCCGTTTTCCGGGCTTCGCGGCGCGCGCGACGACGATCATTCGTGCGCATACGACCTCGTCCTCAAGTCAGCATGATATTAGTTGCGCCGTCAACCGTCTCCCGGCGCCGCCAGCGCGTCGGCCTCGTCGCCGAGGACCTCGCGAACCCAGCGGAAGGCGGCGTTCGCCGCCGGCACGCCGGCATAGACCGCGCACTGGATCAGGAGCGCCCGCAGCTCGGGAATGGTCACCCCGTTCTTCAGCGCCGGGCGCAGGTGGAGCTTGAACTCCTCCTCGCGGTGGAGCGTCGTCGTGATCGTGAGCACGATCATCGAGCGCGTCTTCCAGGGCAGCGCCTCGTCGTTCCACACGTCGTGCCAGGCGGTGCGCGTGACGAAGTCCTGCCACGGCCCCGCGAAGGCGCCCGCCCCCGCCAGCGAGCGCTCGACGTGCGCCTCGCCGAGCACCGCCTTGCGGTTGGCGAGCCCCGTCTCGTACCTCTCGTCGTCCACGATGCGTCTCCCCTCCCCATAGCCCGCCCGCCCGGCGGCTGCCGGAGGAGACGCGATCAGCCGGAATTGCGCAAGCCGGCGGCGACGCCGTTGATCGTCATGTGGATGCCCTGCGTCACCCGCGCGTCGGCGTCGCCGGCCCGGTGGCGGCGCAGGAGCTCGACCTGGAGATGGTTGAGCGGGTCGAGGTAGGGGAAGCGGTTGCGGATGGAGCGGGCCAGCAGCGGGTTCTTCTCGAGCAGCGTCGCCTGGCCGGAGATCGAAAGCAGCGTCTCGATGGAGCGCGTCCACTCCTCCCGCAGCCGCGGGAAGATCCGCTCGGTCAGCGCCCCGTCGGAGACGAGGCCCGCGTAGCGCGAGGCGATGGCGATGTTCGACTTCGCCAGCACCATGTCCATGTTCGACAGCAGCGCCTGGAAGAACGGCCATTCCCGGTGCATCTCCCGCAGCATCTCGATGCGGCCGGGATCTTCGGCGAGGAAGCCCTCCACCGCCGTGCCGAAGCCGTACCAGCCCGGCAGCATCAGCCGCGACTGCGACCAGCCGAACACCCAGGGGATGGCGCGCAGGTCCTCGATCGAGCGCGACTTCTTCCGCGAGGCGGGGCGCGAGCCGATGTTGAGGTTGGCGATCTCGCCGATCACCGTCGATTCCCAGAAATAATCCTCGAAGCCGGGCGTCTCGTAGACGAGCGCGCGATAGGCGCCGAAGGCGCGCGCGGAGAGGTCCTCCATCACCTTCAGGTAGGCGTCGCGCGGGGCCGGGTCGTCGCCGTGCAGAAGGCTCGCCTCCATCGTGGCCGACGCGATGATCTCGAGGTTGCGCCGGCCGAGCTCCGGGGTCGCGTACTTCGCCGCTATGACCTCTCCCTGCTCGGTGATGCGGATCGAGCCCTGAACTGCGCCGCCGGGCTGGGCGAGGATCGCCTGGTAGGACGGCCCGCCGCCGCGGCCGACGGTGCCGCCGCGCCCGTGGAAGAGCCGCAGCCGAACGCCGGTCTCGCGGAAGACGCGCACGAGCGCGATCTCGGCCTTGTAGAGCTCCCAGTTCGAGGTGAGGAAGCCGCCGTCCTTGTTCGAGTCCGAGTAGCCGAGCATGACCTCCTGGGTCTTGCCGCGGGTCTCGAGCAGCGCCCGGTACTCGAAGACGGAGAACAGCTCCGCCATGATCCGCGCCGAGGCCTGGAGATCGCCGATCGTCTCGAACAGGGGCACGATGTCGACGTCGAGCGTGCCCTCGAGCGGGCGCAGGAGCCCGGCTTCCTTGAGGAGGACCGCGACCTCGAGCACGTCCGAGACCGAGTCGGCCTTGGAGATCACGTAGTGGCGCAGCGCCGCCGGGCCGTAGCGATCGCGCGCCGCCTTCGCCTCGCGCACGATGGCGAGCTCCGACGCCGTCGTCTCCGAGTAGGCGACGTGGGGCGAGAAGAGCGGGCGCGGCGTCCGCAGCTCCTCGACGAGACGGGCGATGCGCGCCTCCTCGGGCATCGCGAGGTAGTCGACGCCGGGGGTCGCCACCGCGATCAGCTCGGCGATGGTGCGCTCGTGGACGTCGGAATTCTGGCGCAGGTCGATCGTGGCGAGGTGATAGCCGAACACCGACACCGCCCGGCGCAGCAGCCGTAGCCGGCCCCGCGCCAGCACCCCCGAGCCGTTGGCCACGAGGGAGCGGTGGATGGCGTCGAGGTCCTGCGCCAGCGCGTCGACCGTCGCGTAGGCCGCGATCCCGTCCGTCACCGCGTCGCGGCACAGGTCGGGGTGGCCGAGCGCGGCGGCGGTGGCGCACAGGCGCGCATGGACGTGCGCGAGCGCCCGGCGGTAGGGCTCGGCCTGCCGGAAGACGGAGCGCTCGGGGGAGCCGTCGGCGAGCGCGCGCACCTCGTCGGAGACGCCCACGAGCCGCTCGTCGAGCGGCAGCTCGGCGGAGAGCGCCTCGATCTCCGCGAGATGATGCGCGAGCGCCTTGCGGCTCTGCAGGTGGAGCGCCTCGCGCAGCACGTCGGCGGTGACGAACGGGTTGCCGTCGCGGTCGCCGCCGATCCAGGAGCCCATGCGCAGGAAGGGCGGAAGCTCCGCCCCGCCGAGCCCCTCCGTACCGAGCCCCTCCGTACCGAGCGCGTCCTCGAGCGCCGCGTAGAGGCGCGGCAGCGCGGGCAGGAACGTGTCGTCGTAGTAGGAGAGCGCGTTGATCACCTCGTCGACGACCCGCAGCCGCACGCCGCGCAGGATCGATGTCTGCCACAGCGCGAGCACGTTGCGCCGCATCGCCTCCTCGTTCTCGGCGAGCTCCTCGGGCGTGAGCAGGCCCGTGTCGCGGGCCTTGAGCAGGCGCGCCACCTCCATCTCGCGATCGATCGTCGACTTGCGCCGCACCTCGGTCGGGTGCGCGGTGAGCACCGGGGAGATCTCCGCACCCTCGAAGAAGGCCTCGAGGTCGCCCCGGGCGATGCCGGCCTCCTTGCACAGCGCGATCGTGCGCGCGAGCGTGCCCTCGCGCGGCTCCGAGCGGGCCTTGGCGTGCGCCCGCGAGCGCCGCTGGCGGTGCTGGTCCTCGGCGAGGTTGGCGAGGTGGGAGAAGTAGGAGAAGGCGCGGATGATCTGCAGGCTCGAGTCGCGCGAGAGCGCGTCGAGGATGGTCTGCAGCTCGCCCCGCGCGGCCGGGTCCTCGTCGCGGTGGAAGCGCAGGCTGGTCTGGCGGATGCGCTCGACGAGGTCGAACGTCGCCTCCCCCTCCTGCGCGCGCACCGTGTCGCCGAGGATCCGGCCGAGCAGCCGGATGTCCTCCCACAGCGGCTTGTCCTTCTCCTCCGCCCGCTCGGCCACACCGATCGCGACGCCGTGCCCGACAGCCATGAGGCTTCTCCCCGCGGTTTCGACGAGGACAGGGTGACGATTTTTGCGCTGCATTCAAGCGGGGGGCGGGCGATCTTCGTTCGCCAACCTCCAACCCACCCTGAGGCGCCCTTCTCACGCGCGCCGTCCTCCGCTAGGACCGGGCATCCGTCTTCGAGCTCCCGGGTGTCACGCGCGTGCTGGATCTCGTCCTCGCCAACCTCACCTCGCCGATCGTCCTGTTCTTCGCGCTCGGGCTCGCGGCGGCGCTCGCGCGCTCGGATCTCGCTGTGCCCGACGCCGTGGCGAAGGCGCTGGCGCTCTACCTGATGATGGCGATCGGCTTCAAGGGCGGGGCGAGCGTCGCCGGCCATGGGGTCGACGCCCGGCTGATCGGCGCCGTGATCGCCGGCGCGCTGCTGAGCTTCTCCATTCCCTGGATCGCCTTCCAGATCCTGCGGCGCACCACGAAGCTGCCTGCGCTCGACGCCGCGGCGGTGGCGGCCCACTACGGCTCGATCTCGATCGTCACCTTCGTCGCCGCCTCGGAATCGGTGCGGCTCTCGGGGCTCGTGGCGGAGGGCTACCTCGTCGCGGTCGCCGCCGTGATGGAGGCGCCCGCCATCCTCACCGCGCTGTGGCTCGCCCAGCGTGCGCGCAAGGCGGCGGGGCGCGGCGCGGAGGGCGAGGAGGCCGAGCCGCAGGGAGCGCTCCTGCGCGAGATCCTCCTCAACGGCTCGATCGTGCTTCTCGCCGGCGCCTTCGTGATCGGCTGGATCACGGGAGATCGCGGGCTCGAGATCGTCTCGCCGTTCCTCGTCGCTCCCTTCCAGGGGGTGCTGTGCCTGTTCCTGCTCGACATGGGCCTCGTCGCCGGGCGCGGCCTGCGCTCGGGCTGGCGCGAGCTGAAGGGGCCGGTGCTCGCCTTCGGGCTCTACATGCCCCTCGTCGGCGCGACGCTGGCGGCGCTGGTCTCCCTGCCTCTCGGGCTCTCGGCCGGCGGGACGGCGCTCTTGATCACGCTCTCGGCGTCGGCCTCCTACATCGCCGTGCCCGCCGCGATGCGCCTCGCGCTCCCCGAGGCGCGCCCGGCGATCTACCTCACCCTCTCGCTCGGCGTCACCTTCCCGTTCAACCTGACGCTCGGCATCCCGCTCTACATCGCGCTCGCGGAGGCGCTGTCATGACCAACGACGAGACGCCCGCGCCCGCGGCCCCCAGGCCGCGGCTCGAGACCCACGCCAAGAAGCGCCTCGACATCATCGTCGAGGCGCCGATCATGAACCGCCTGCTCGACCTGCTCGATCGCCTCGCCGTGACCGGCTACACCGTGGTCCCGGCGCTGGCCGGGCGCGGCCGCGAGGGCTCCTGGCGCCGCGCCGGGCTCGTTTCCGACGCCGGCCAGATGGTGCTCGTGATCTGCGTCCTCGACGAGAGCCGCGTGCCGGACGTGCTCGAGCCCGTCTACAAGCTCCTCTCGCGCCAGATCGGTGTCGTCACCGTGTCCGACGTGTCCGTGATCCGGCGCGAGCATTTCTGAGGGCGCCGGGGCGCGGGCGAAAGGCCCCGCCCGGCGCCGCGGGCCTCACGGCAGCAGGACCTTGTCGATGACGTGGATGACGCCGTTCGCCTGCATCACGTCCGAGATGGGCACGCGCGCGGTGTTGCCCTGGTTGTCGGCGATGTAGGGGCCGTTGCCGTTGCGGTCGAGCAGCACGGCGAGCGTCCCGCCCTCGACCGTGCGCAGCTCCGCCTGCCCGCCCTCGCGCTGGGCGAGCGCCAGGAGCTCGGACGCCGTGTAGGTGCCCGGCACGACGTGGAAGGTCAGCACGTCCGTGAGCTGGCCCCTGTTCGACGGCTCGAGCAGCGTGTCGACCGTGCCCGCCGGCAGTCGGGAGAAGGCGCGGTTCGTCGGCGCGAAGACCGTGAACGGGCCGGGCCCCGAGAGCGTGTCGACGAGCCCCGCGGCCTGGACGGCGGCGACGAGGGTCGTGTGGTCGGCGGAGTTCACCGCGTTCTCGACGATGGTGCGCGAGGGCAGCATCGGTGCGCCGCCGACGATCTTGACCGCCTGGGCGGAGGCGAGCCCGGCGCCGAAGGCGAGGGGTACGCAGACCGCGGCGCCGAGAACGAGGTGACGGGCGAGGCTTCGAAGCGTGGTCTTCATGGCATCTTGCTCCTGTCTCTGGACGTCGATCCTCCTGGGGGATCGCGCGCAGCTACGGAGCGCCGACGGCCGAGGTTTCGGGCGCGCGCGAGAAATGTCGCGGCCGGCTGTAGCGCGCTTCGCGCGCCGCCGAGCGCGTGACTTCCGCGCGCGATGCGCTATCTCTACGCGCCTTGCGTCGAGCGACGAGGTCCGCGTGCGTCATCCCCCCGATCCGCAGGAGCCCGTGGACGAGCCGTTGGAGGACCTCCTCGCGGCGGTCGCGCGCGCCGATCGCGGTGCCTATGCGCGGCTGTACGAGCGAACCAGCGCGAAACTCTTCGGCGTCGTGCTCCGTATCGTGCGGGATCGGGGAATGGCCGAGGAGGTGCTGCAGGAGGTCTTTCTCGGCATCTGGCGCGGCGCCTCGTCCTATGCGGCGGAGAAGGCGCGGCCGATGACCTGGATGATCACCATCGCGCGCAACCGCGCCATCGACGCAGTGCGCGTCCGCCGCGAGGTGCTGCTCGAGCCGGGCGAGGACGGCGACGACCCCTTCGCCGCGATCCCCGACCCGTTCGACGCGGCCCAGAGCTTCGCCGACCGCGACGCGCTCACCCGCTGCCTCGATCTCCTCGAGGAGACGCAGAGGCATTGCATTCTCCTCGCCTATTGCGAAGGTTGGTCGCGCGAGGAGCTCGCCGCCCGCACGGGCAAGAACGTCAACACGATCAAGACCTGGCTGCACCGCGGCCTCGCTGCGCTCCGGGGGTGCCTGTCGTCATGAGCGCCGGGACGGACATGTACGAAGGCGACGACGACGACGCGCTGGCCGGCGAGTACGCGCTCGGCACCCTGCGCGGCGCGGAGCGCGCCGCGTTCGAGGCACGGCTCGCCCGCGAGCCGGCGCTCGCCGCCGCCGTCGCGGCGTGGCAGGAGCGGCTCGCGCCCTTGAGCGACGCCGTCCCGGCGGTGGCGCCGCCGCCTGGGCTGTTCGCGCGCATCGAGGCGCGGCTCGACGAGGGCCGCCCGGCGACGCGGCCAGCATCTTCGCCCTCGCCCGCGGCCGAGTTGGTCTCCCTCGACGAGGTCCGCCGGCTGCGCCGGGCGCTCGGGCGCTGGCGCGTCGCGGCGGGCTCGCTCGGCGCGCTGGCGGCGGCGCTGGTGGCGCTCGCGATCCTGGCGCCGGGTACGTTCGCGCCGCTGCCGCCGGACGAGCCGGCGGCGGAGCGCTACGTCGCCGTCGTCGATCGCGGCGGTGAGCTCCCCGCGCTCATCGTCCAGGTGGACGTGGAGAGCGGCCTCGTGCGCGTTCGCGCGCCCGCGGCGGAGGCGCCGCCCGAGCAGGCGCTCGAGCTCTGGCTGGTCGCCGAGGGCGACGCGCCACGCTCGCTCGGCATCGTCGAGGACTCGAGCGACATCCGCCTAGAGCCCGCGGTCGCCCGCACGACGCCCGGCGCCACCCTCGCGGTCAGCGTCGAGCCGCTCGGCGGCTCTCCGACGGGCGCGCCGACGGGGCCGGTGGTGTATACCGGCGTGCTGATCCCGCAGTGACGCGCGGGGTGTCGGGCGTCCCGGCTTCAGGCCGGGACCGCACGGGGAACGCGCGGCACGCCCCGCGCGCACTCGAGCGCCGTGCGGTCCCAGCCGCCGGTCTCGGCGGCGGCCGCGTAGGTGCTCTCCAGGAAGGCCAGGAGCGTCGCTGCCGGGTCCTCGGCGGTGCGGACCGCCTCGTAGGGCAGGAGGAACTCGCCGAGATCACCGTTCCACGTCGCCGCCTGCGGAGCGACCTGCGCGCGAGCGAAGGCCTCCGGCGTCGGGTAGGCGTAGGAATAGAACGCGGCGTCCATCCCGTTCCCGCCGGGCCAGAAGCCGGCGGACGAGACCTCGTGACTGTAGGCTTCCCGCGTGACGGCGTCGGGCAGATTGGGAATGCCGCCCGGGTGCTCCGGCGCGCGCCGGCCGGAGAAGCGCGTCACGGCGAGGTCGAACGAGCCCCAGAACAAATGGACCGGAGAGACCTTGCCGAGGAAGCTCGTGCGGAAATGCTGGAAGACCGCCTCGATCGACAGGAGCGCCGTGTGGAAATACTCCACCGCGCGCGCGTCGTAGGGCCGTTGGGTTCGGTCGTCCGCGAACGGCACCGCGTCCGGGATCTCGCTCGGGCGCCCGTGGATCGCGAACCCACCGCCCAGGGCGACCACCATCTCCCGCGTCCGCGCGCAGAAGTCCGCGACGCTCATGGGCCCGAGCGGCATCGTCTCGCGCCGGCCGTCCGCCGCCTCCACGACGAGGAGGTGATCGTGCAGGTCGAGCGTCAGCGCGATCGCACCCGTTGGATCCGGCACCGCTCCGGTCGTCAGGCCCCGGGGGCCGACATAGAGGGTCGCGTGCCATGAATGATTGACCCACGGCGCGTGCGCGAGACGATACTTGCCGAGGATCTGGCACCAGAGGTGCAGCGCCGAGCAGGTCTCGCCCCAGGCTTCGTGAGGGAGCGGCGGCCAGCGTTCGTTCATGATCACCCCCGACGAGCCACGTTCGGCGTCACCGCCCGACCACGTCCCAGAATTCCGGATGCCGCTCGATCGTCGCCTTGGCGAACGGGCACAGCGGTATGATCCGCCTGCCGGCCGCCCGAGCGTCCTCGACCGCGCGTCGCACGAGGACGAGGCCGAGCCCGCGGCCGCGCAACGCGTCCGGCACACCGGTGTGATCGATGATGATCAGGCTCTCGCCGGCGCGCGTGTAGGTCATCTCGGCCTCGTGGCCGTCCAGAACGACGACGTAGCGGCCCTTGGAGCCGTTGTCCTCGTGCCGAACCGGCGGCTCGCCGGAGGCCGTGACGTCGCTTACGTCGGACATGCGCTCTCCATCGTCCCGGCCTCGCCCCTGTGAGCGAGACTACAGGAGAGGGCCGAGCGGGCAAGCGGCTCGTCGCGCGTCGGCTAGGCTGGACACGGGAGTGCTGGAGCGGGTGAAGGGAATCGAACCCTCGTCATCAGCTTGGAAGGCTGTTGCTCTACCATTGAGCTACACCCGCCCGGCTGCTCGGATCATAGCGCCGTGGCGATGGTGGGGGAAGTAGGACTCGAACCTACGAAGGCGTAAGCCAGCGGATTTACAGTCCGCCCCCTTTGCCGCTCGGGACATTCCCCCGTCTCGCTCCGGCTGCCGATCTCTCGGTGCGCCGGGCCGCGCCCGACGCCTCGGCCGTGGCGTGGGGGCTCTTATGGTGACCCGGGCGAGGCGTGTCAACGGCGAAATCGCGCGCGCGCGCCCGATTTGCCGACGCTCGGCGCGCGTCGCGGCCTTGACCCGGGAGCGCCCGGCGCGCATGCCCTGGCGACGACCCGACCGGAGCCGCCGCCGTGCCAGACGATCGCAAGCCGCCCCGCAAGCCCCCCGGCAAGCCGCCGCACGCGCGCGCCGGCAACGGCCGCATCGGCCCCGGCGCCCGGGCGCGCTCCCGCGGGCCCCGCGCGCGTCCGCCGCGTCCCGAGCTCGACGACGCCGTCGTGCTCTACGGCTGGCATCCTGTCGCAGAGGCGCTGCGCAACGGCAAGCGGACGATCCATCGCCTGCTCGCCACGGAGAACGCCGCGCGGCGGCTCGCCGAGGAGCTGCCGGGCGTCGTCGCGAGCCCGCAGATCGTGCGCCCTTCCGAGATCGACGCGCTCGTCCCCCCCGACGCCGTGCACCAGGGGCTCTACGCCGAGGCCGAGCCGCTCGAGGGCTACGACCTCGACACCCTGCCCGACGACGCGCTGGTGCTCGCCCTCGACCAGATCACGGACCCGCACAACGTCGGCGCCATCGTGCGCACCGCCGCCGCCTTCGGCGTCACCGCGATCCTGACGACGGCGCGGCATTCGCCTGCGGCGACGGGGGTGCTGGCGAAATCGGCATCGGGCGGGCTCGAGCACGTGCCCTTCGTCGTCGTGAGGAACCTCGGCGACGCGCTCGACCGGCTCGGCACGCGCGGCTTCCTGCGCGTCGGCCTGGATTCCGAGGGTGACGAGACCTTCGAGAGCCTGCCCGCGCGCCGGCCGGCGCTGCTCGTGCTGGGCGCCGAGGGCAAGGGCCTGCGGGCGCGCACGCGCTCGCTGTGCGACGTCGTGGCGCGGCTCGACATGGCCGGCGCGATCAAGAGCCTCAACGTCTCGAACGCCGCCGCGATCGCGCTCTACGCGCTGACGCGGCGGCTGTGACGCGAAGAACGCGTCAGGACGGGTCGACGAGGATCGTCCCGGCGGCCTCGATGACGTAGATCGCCGGCGGCTCGACCGGCGCCGGGCGGATGCCGGTCACGGCGGGCACGCCCTGCGTGACGACGATCTCGCGCGGCGCCGGGGTGCGCGGCGCGAGCACGACGCGACCCTCGTCGGTGCGCAGGACCGGCGCCTCGACGGTCGAGGCGATGGTCTGGTCGCGCTTGGCCGCGTCCCAGGCGCACTGCGCGGCGGCGGGGCCGGCGGCGAGGAGGCCGAGCGCGAGCGCGCCGGCGGCAGAAGCCTTGACGATGATGGATGCACGCATGACGACCGCTCCCTCTTCGTTATGGTGAACGAGAGGTTAACCCGAACTTCGTCGCGCGTCCTCCGCTGCGTTTCGCCGCAGCCCGGCTCATCGCGTTTCAGCCGCCGCCGAAGGCCGAGCGGATCAGCCATTGCTGCATGGCGACGGGGCTGTCCGCCGCCGGCTTCGGCGCGGCGATCGCCTCGGACATGACGCCGTCGAGATGAACGATGCGGGCATGCAGGCGCACGCTCGTGCCGATCAGCTCCTTCAGCCGCTCGGGCAGCGCGGCGGCGTCGAAGACCGGGCTCGCGCTCTCCTGGCGGGTGAGGCGCACGCGGGTCTTCTCCTTGAGCGCCTCCTCCGCCGTGATCTCGCCCTCGGCGACGGCGCGCTGGACGAGGAGCCAGGAGGCGATCTGCATCAGGCGGGTCGTGAGCCGCATGCTCTCGCTGGCGTAGGTGAGGGCCGCCTGGCGCGGCAGCGTGCGCGATTCCTCGCGCCCCTGCCCGTCGAGGTAGGCGGCCGTCTCCTCCACGAGCGCCATCCCGTCCCGGAACAGCGCGCGGAACGCGTCGGAGTGCACGAAGGTCCGCCCGAAATCGACGGGATCGCGGGTGTCCCGGAATGTGAAGTCCGCGTTCATGTGCCGCCTCCTGACGAAAATTTGTCTCGAATTGTGCCGGCGCGATACGGCGCGCGGCTTTCCCGAGTCGTCGGAGCAAGGCTAGCGCCGAACGCGCCCGCGCGCTCCGTTAGGATGTGGTTAACGTTAACGGGGTGAGAACGGCACCGCGACGCCGTCGAGGCGCACCGCGTGAAGGAGATGCCCGGCAGGCGGCTCGGCCCCACCCGTCTCTCTGCGCTCGTCGACGCCCCGCGGGGTGGTGGCGAGCGGCGCGGGGGCAGCGCGCACAAAAAAGAGCCGCCGTGAGGCGGCTCTGGAGTCGTCAACAGGGAGGCGTCAAACAGAGTGGACAGGAGCCACTCGCATCCAGAAGGACTGGATACCCATATTCATGAAACAGGAAGCTTAACGAACACTTAACGCGCGGCGAGAAGTGCGAGCGACCTGGCCGATTTCGGCACAGGCTCCGATGCGTCCGGGCCCGACCCTCTCCGGCTCTCGTCGCGCGGCTCAGGTGGCGGGCTTGAAGAAGGCGTCCGCCGCCGTGCGCGAATCGAGCTTCTTCGCCTTCGCCTCGCGCAGCCGCCCGATCTCGGTCTCCATCACGGCGATGCGCTCGTCGAGCTCCTCGATCGACAGATGCGCGAGGTCCTGCCCGATCACGTGCGTGTCGGGGCGGGGCCGCGGCAGCGCCTCGCCGAAGGGATCGATGGACATGTCCGTCTCCTCCGCGCCGATCGTCGAAGCCCCATGTTAGCGCGCCCCGCCCCCGATGGCCAACCCCGCGGGAGCGCTCGCACGGCTTGCCAAGCCGCGCGAGCGCGTGTCACCTCCCCGCCACGAGACCGATCGCGAAAGAGACCGAACAGAGAGGGAGCCGAGCCGTGGCGACGACGAGAGAGACCATCCCGCGGACCATGCGCGCCGTGATCGCCGAGGGCGGCGGCGGGCCGGAGGTCCTCACGCTCGTCGAGCGCCCCGTGCCCGCGCCCGGGCCGGGCGAGATCCTGGTGAAGGTGGAGGCCGCGGGCATCAACCGTCCCGACGTGATCCAGCGCGAGGGGAACTACCCCCCTCCCCCCGGCGCGCCGGACGTGCTCGGGCTCGAGATCGCCGGCACCGTCGTCGCCCGCGGTGCGTGCGCGGAGCGCTGGCGCGAGGGCGAGGCGGTGATGGCACTGGTGCCGGGCGGCGGCTATGCGCAATACTGCCTCGCCCACGAGGACAACACGCTCGCGGTGCCGACGGGCCTCTCCATGGTCGAGGCCGGCGCGATCCCGGAGACCTACTTCACGGTGTGGACCAACGTGTTCGACCGCGGCCGCCTCGCGTCCGGCGAGACGCTCCTCGTCCACGGCGGCTCCTCGGGCATCGGCACGACCGCGATCCAGCTCGCCAAGGCCTTCGGCGCGACGGTGATCGCCACCGCCGGCTCCGCCGAGAAGTGCGCGCGCTGCCGCGCACTCGGCGCCGACCGGGCGGTGAACTACCGCGAGGAGGATTTCGTCGCCGCGGTGAAGGAGGCCACCGGCGGGCGCGGCGCGGACGTGATCCTCGACATGGTCGGCGGCGACTACATCCCGCGCAACTACGATGCGGCCGCTGTCGACGGCCGCATCGTGCAGATCGCCTTCCTGCAGAGCCCGAAGGTCGAGGTCGACTTCCGCCGCCTGATGATGAAGCGCCTCACCCACACCGGCTCCACGCTGCGCCCGCGCAGCGTCGCCCAGAAGGCCGAGATCGCCGCCGCGCTGACCCGCGAGGTGATGCCGCTCGTCGAGCAGGGTCGCTGCCGGCCGGTGATCGATTCGACCTATCCGCTGGAGGAGGTGCGGGCGGCGCACGCGCGGATGGACTCGAGCGCGCATGTGGGGAAGATCGTGCTGACTACCCGCTGATTGCCGCTTACTGCCCTGCTAGAATTACCTGTAATTCTTGTCCCGGCTGAAGATTAACGAGATCATAGAACGAACCGCCGCTTGGAAGAATGGAGTTGGGAACCTCCCAGTAGACCTGTGTCTGAATGATGTATCTTCCCGCAGATATGTTCTCAAAGGCGAAATTTCCGTCAGCATCTGTCGTTGTCTGTCTCACAGCGTCCAGATACGATTGTGGCGTATTCTCAATCCTCGGCGCGAATTGAGCGAACTTGCTGCCACGATAGAGTACGTCAAACCGCTCGATAGCATACTCGGTTGCAGGAATCAGGTTGACAACCTCTCCCGCGGCCCGAACGACGTCACCGTTGCGGCGACGCAGAAATGCCTGCCCTTTAACGGAAGCATCGCCGTCTTCAAAGATATACGCCGCGGCTGCGGGGTCGAACGACGTCCGAAGTTCCGCTGTAACGCAGGCTCCTAAAAAGCTGCCGGCAAGCAGGATTACAAGCAGTCGGATCACAATCAACCCCCAGTCTCGACAGCCAAAGCGAGGGGCGGTCCGCAGGCCTAGACCGCGGCTCAGCTCCATCGAAACAACACAGAGATGTTTCCATGTTGCATTCCGCTTTAATTCCTACTATGAGTCACGCTGGCGTTCAATGCTAATTTCAAGCTGCATACCGCCCCAGCGAGACACCCGCCATCCTCGTTGCGCCCCGCCCGCGAAGCGCCTATATTGTTCGCGTCCCCTCACAATCGGGTACGTCGTCGCTCCGGCCGCAGGCCGGGTCGGAGCACGGAGAAGGTTTGCCGCGCGCCGGCGCATCGCGGGGTATCCGCGGTCCCGCGCTCGTTTCCAGGAGGAAGTCCCGTGTCCGCTGCCGTTCCCTTGATGCCGAAGGCGACCGCCGTCTGGCTCGTCGAGAACACGTCGCTGACGTTCGATCAGATCGCCGACTTCTGCAAGCTCCATCCGCTCGAGGTGAAGGGCATCGCCGACGGCGAGGTGGCGGCCGGCATCAAGGGTGCCAACCCGATCACCAGCGGCCAGCTCACGCACGAGGAGATCGAGAAGGCGCAGAAGCACCCGGAGTATCGGCTCAAGATCGCGCCGCCGAAGGTGCGCCTGCCCGAGATCAAGACCAAGCGCGGCCCGCGCTACACCCCCGTCTCGCGCCGCCAGGACCGGCCCAACGCCATCCTCTGGCTCCTGCGCAACCATCCGGAGCTGAAGGACGCGCAGATCATGCGCCTCGTCGGCACCACCAAGACGACGATCCAGCAGATTCGCGAGCGCACCCACTGGAACTCGGCCTCCCTCTCGCCGCTCGACCCGGTGACGCTGGGCCTGTGCTCGCAGATCGACCTCGACCTCGAGGTCCAGCGCGCCGCCAAGGACCGCCCGCCCGCGCCCGTTGGCGAGGGCGGCCAGACGCTGCTGCCGGCCGACGTCTCCACCGATCCGGGCTACCAGCCCCCGGAGGAAGAGGAGTACGGCGGCTACGGCGCCCAGCGCCGCCGCGAGGTGGAGGAGCGCGCCGAGGCCGATTCGGTCTTCGCCAAGCTCAAGAACCTCAAGGGGCCGGAGGACGAGGAGGAGGAGTGATCCTCGGCGGCGCGCCGCATCGATGACATGGATGGAGGGTGGCCCCGGGTGGGGCCGCCCTTTCTCGCATTTCGGGCGGCCTCACGCCGCCGGCTCGCGCACGGGGGCGGCTGCGCATACGAGACGCCCTGCACGCAGCAGCACATCCGCGACCACCAATGCGGCCGGCGGCGTCCGCGCGGCTCACCCAGCCTTCCGCCCCTCCAGGAACGCCGCGTGCTCCCGCTCCAGCGCCCCCGAGAGCGCCTTCTCGATCAGCGCCCGCGTCTCGGCCACCCCGTAGAGCGCCACGAACGACCCGAAGCGCGGCCCGCGCTCCTCGCCCAGCAGCACCTGGTAGAGGGTGGCGAACCAGGTCTGCGAGACGCCCGGGCGTCCGTCCGGGCTCTTCGACTTGCCGGACGTGTCGGGGAAATGCGTGCGGCCGACCTCGTAGACCACGTCCTGGAGCGCGGCGGCGTCGGTGGAGCCCTCCATCGACGCGAGCGCGCCGTCGAGGTCCTCGAGCGCGGCGCGTTCCTCCGGGGTGGGCGCGCGATAGGTCTTCGCCGGGCGCACGAAGTCGCGGTAGTAGCGCACCGCGAGGCCGACGAGCGCATCGAGCCGCGGATGCGTCTGCGGCGAGGCGCTCGGCGCGTAGCGGCGGATGAAGGCCCAGAGCAGCCCCGGCTCCGCGGCGTTCGCCACGGCGACGAGGTTGAGGAGCATGCCGAAGGTGATCTGCGCCGCCGCCCCGTTGCCGCCCTCGCTCTGCACGGTCTCCGGCTCCGGCGGCGCACCGCCGTGGATGTGCCAGACCGGGTTGCCGAGACGGTTCTTGTCGTCCTGGCGCTGGTAGCGCTCGAGGAAGCCGAGATACTCGTCGACGTGCTTGGGGATGACGTCGAAGAACAGCCGCTTCGCTTCCCGCGGGCGGTTGTACATGTAGAGCGACAGGCTCTCGGGCGTGCCGTAGGTCAGCCACTCGTCGATGGTCAGGCCGTTGCCCTTGGACTTCGAGATCTTCTGGCCGTTCTGGTCGAGGAACAGCTCGTAGTTGAAGCCCTCCGGCGGCTCGGCGCCGAGCGCGCGGGCGATCGCGCCCGAGACCTTCACCGAGTCGATCAGGTCCTTGCCGGCCATCTCGTAGTCGACGCCGAGCGCCACCCAGCGCATCGCCCAGTCGGGCTTCCACTGCAGCTTGGCGTGGCCGCCGGTCACCGGCGTCTCGTACCGCTCGCCGCTCTCGGGGTCGCGCCAGACGATGGTGCCGGCGGCGAGGTTGCGCTCCTCGGTGGGCACCTGCATGACGATCCCGGTCTTCGGGTGGATCGGCAGGAAGGGCGAGTAGGTGGCGCGCCGCTCCTCGCCGAGCGTGGGCAGCATGATGGCGAGCACCGCCTCGTAGCGCTCGAGCACGAGCCGCAGCGTGTCGTCGAAGCGGCCGGAGCGGTAGCACTCGGTGGACGACAGGAAGGTGTAGTCGAAGCCGAAGGCGTCGAGGAAGGCGCGCAGGCGCGCGTTGTTGTGGTGGCCGAAGCTCTCGTGCGTGCCGAACGGGTCCGGCACCTTCGTCAGAGGCAGGCCGAGCGCGCCGCGCAGGAGCGCCTGGTTCGGCAGGTTGTCGGGCACCTTGCGCAGGCCGTCCATGTCGTCCGAGAAGGCGACGAGGCGCGTCGGCACGGCATCGTTCGTCAGCGCGCGGAAGGCGTTGCGCACCATGGTCGTGCGCGCCACCTCGCCGAACGTGCCGATGTGCGGCAGGCCGGACGGGCCGTATCCCGTCTCGAAGACGACCTCTTTCTTGCCCGTACGCTCCAGGCGCGCGACGAGCTTGCGCGCCTCCTCGAAGGGCCAGGCGTTGGCGGAGCGCAGCGCGTCCGGGTCGATCATCGTGGGCGGCTTCCATGATGAGAGAATGGGGCGCCGAGGCTTACGCCCCGGCGGTGCGGGGCGTCAACAGGCTGCTGCGCCCCCGCGATCCGATGCGCAGGCTCTCGTCTCTCGTCGATACTCCGCCGACACCGCGTGCCGATGCACCCGTCCTCCTTCCCTGTAGGATTCCTCTGCGAAACGGCGTTGTCCGCCGCCGTCGGCTCT